>NZ_CACVSS010000080.1:0-8670 GCF_902756765.1 uncultured Succinivibrio sp.
TTCTGGACAAGATGAATTCTGAGCTTGGTGCATATACCAAGGATGAGGATGGAGACAAGGCTTCCAGAGCTGTGATTTTAGTTAAGTATGCAAAAGAGGCTCAGGGACTTGGTGTTGATATTTCTAATTGGGCTGGCTCTAAGTCTTCAGAGCAGGTGCGTGCTATAACTTCCGGCATTCAGCACATGGCAGAGAACTGCAACTCCGACAACCAGACACAGATGGTTAAGCTGCAGGACTTCATGGGCCAATACAACAGCTTTGTAAGCGGTGCAAGTGATCAGATTAAGAATGCAAATCAGATCCTGCAGGGCCTGGCAAAGAACTAACAGGCGGACTGCTGCATGTTGTTGAGCCTGGAAACACACTATCAGTAATAGACTGTATTGCTGGGTGGTTAATTCAGAAGACAACATGCAGCGTAACAGAGATAGAATACAGATTTCAATATATAAAGAGTTTTAAGCTGCGAGGGCTGATTTGCATGGCAGACATGAATTCTTTAAAGAACAGTTTACTCCTTATGTTTGTTTGTAAAGCCTGTAAATTTTTTACAGGCTTTTTTTTCGTCAAAACATAAAAAATACAACTGATGAAATCCAATCTCAGCAGAAAACAATACTAAGACTGTTATAGCTTGAGAATAAAGGTTACAGGCCCATCGTTTTCCAAAGCTACCTTCATATCCGCAGCAAATTCCCCGTGCTGAACTGTTGGAAATTTCTCTTCTGCATACTTCATAAACTTGTCGTAAAGTTCCTTAGCCTCAGCAGGTGGCATGGCAGGATCAAAGCTTGGACGGTTACCTGAGGCTGTATTGGCAGCTAAAGTAAACTGAGAGACTACCAGCACATTACCATTAACCTGAGATACATTCAGATTCATTTTCTCGTTTTCATCATAAAACATTCTATACTTTAAAATCTTATCGAACATCTTATGACATAACTGCTCATTATCATCTCTCTCAAGTCCGAGAAAAACAAGGATACCTTTATCGATCTCCCCTACCGCATTTCCGTCAACTACTACCTTCGCATAATTTACTCTTTGAAGCAGTGCAATCATTTAGCTTAATCCTTAGAAAAATGAAGTATTATCTAAAGCAATTAAACTACCACAAATCGCAAAGATATGCATCCTAAGATTAGTAAGGATCTGTGACAGAGATTACCGAAAAAATCGCATTTATTATTTACATTCGTATCGTTCTAATATATAATTCGCATGTTTTTTATCGTCATGAGACCTACTGTCTCAGACATTGGAATTTTATAAGTGAGGTGGTTTTCCACATGCCAGTCATTAAAGTACGTGAGAACGAGCCATTTGACGTTGCCTTAAGACGTTTCAAGCGCTCTTGCGAAAAAGCCGGTATTTTAGCCGATGTAAGAGCTCGTGAATTCTATGAGAAGCCAACAACTGTACGTAAGCGTGCAAAGGCTTCTGCAATTAAGCGTCACGCCAAAAAGTTGGCCCGCGAAAATGCGCGCCATACTAGACTTTACTAATCACGCATCTTTGTCGAAAGACATGGCTGAATTAGTCTAGTTGCTTGGTGCACTAGCTAAAATCTATCACTAGATTTAAATATAAAAAAAGGGGAAAGATAAATCTTTCCCCTTTCTGTTTTCTAAATCAGTTACATTATAAGTCCGTCGTCTTCAGCTGAATCTGCTTCCTTAGTACCGGAATCATCCTCTTCAAGCTGACCAACCTCTTCCCAGAAGGATGTAGCTCTTCCAATCCAGTTTATACTTACTGAAGAATTAGGATCAAAGCCAACACCAAAACCATGCTGTAGTCTAGGGATCAGAATAAACTTTGATTCAATCCCCATCTTATTCAGATTATTGATGGAGGATTTAAGAATTGTCTTGTTTACAATTCGGTCCTGATCTCCAACCACAATAACAGTAGGAACATCATTCTCAGATGGGTAATAGCTTAAAGGATAGCTAAAGATATTTGCTACAGGCTTTTCCTGAAGAGTTCCCTTTAACTCGCCTTTTTCTGAATTCTGTGTAACGTTAATAATCAGCTGAGCTCCAACAGCTGCGCCCCATAAGGAATACTTATCTTTACGTACCTTCAGCTTATCTGCATTGTTTTTAACAAAATTAATTGCAGTAATTAAATCCTTTGAACCTTTAATCAGATTTCCTGATCTGTAGGAGAGGACGAACGCATTGAAGCCTGAGTTGCAGATACGCAACGCAATTGGCAAGCCTTCATGAATTGTACTGCGGTAGCTGTAACCACCAGGAAGAATAATAGCGAATGGAGCATTTTCATCACCTCTAAAGAAATACAGTCCAGTATCAGCTAAAGTAGGATCTGCCTTGATATCCTCTTTAGAATAAATTGGATAAAACACTCTTTCTTTGTTTTCTATTTTAGTTGCCAGGTAATCCAGGCTTTCAAGAGTGTTATCTGTAGTTATATTATGATGAATTGACATAATATTCTGCAATTCATCAAGATGAACAGCCAAATCAGACTGTTTAGTATTTGGCATCAAAATCTGAGCAAATGGTTTGAACCCAGGATAATTCAGAACATCCTCAATGGTATTCTTAGCATTGAAATGTAATTCCTTGCTTTTATGTTCTGCATTAGACTTGCTTCTTCTGAACCTTACTGCAGATTCATCATCAAGAAGCACGTTGTAGTAATTATCACTATCGCCAATATCTGCAGATACAGGAACTACCGACTGAGATGCTAAAAGCACAGATCCAAATAGTATTGCCAGATAATGTAATCTAAACTTCATACAATCTTACTCAAACCACATCATTTCTAAAGAAACTTGGTTAATTCTCTATTTTGTACAAGGAAAATAACAGTTTCACATACTACATATGTTAGAAGAGAAATGTGCATTTTAAAAATAACAAAACATAAGAATTTGAGCTTGGTATAATTTATTTGTAATGTATTTGCGCACGGAAGCAGTTATTCAGATTAATAAGCATCCAATCCGTATTTTCTTTTACCAAGCTCAATAAATTTTATGGAAGGAAGTTGCCTGCAGCAAGATAAAGCTCATACCACTCATATCTGGAGAGTTTTACATCACAGGCTTTTGCGCTTTCAACCACGCGGTGCTGCTTGGTAGTACCAATCACAGCCTGCATCAGAGCAGGATATCTCAATACCCAGGCAATAGCAACTGCCGTAGGTGTTGAATTATGCTCTAGAGCAATACGATTAAGAACTTTATTGAGTTCAGGATACTCAGGCGAACCAACAAATACCCCCTTGAAGAATCCATACTGCATTACTGACCAAGCCTGAACAACAATCTTATGGAGTCGACAGTATTCAAGAACGCCTCCATCTCTCATCACTGAAGAGTCACTGTCCATATTGACGGTATAACCTGCATTTAACATTGGAGTATGACAGATACTCAGCTGTACCTGATTAGCCGCAATCGGACAATCCAGACCAGTCTTAAGGAGTTTCATCTGCATTGGATTCATATTACTTACACCAAAGGACTTAACCTTGCCTTCAGAGTAAAGCTGATTGAAGGCTTCACCTATTTCGTCAGGCTCCATAAGAGCATCTGGTCTATGCAGAAGCAGACAGTCCATCTGCTCAATATTCATTCTCTTAAGAGAGCCATTGACGGCCTCAATGATATGCTCCTTTGAGAAGTCAAAAATTGTAAGTTTTCCTTCCTGTTTATGAATACCGCATTTACTCTGGACAATGAAATTATCTCTTAATGATGGATTCTTCTTAAATACTTCACCTAAAAGAGACTCTGCCTTTCCCTTTGAGTAACAGTCAGCAATATCAAGGAAGTTGATACCATTATCCTTGGCTGTATTCAACAAAGCATCAATTCCCTGAACATCAAGTTCAGGAATTCGCATCAGCCCCAAAACAACCTTGGAGGCCTTAGCATGATTGCAGCCAAATTCAATATATTCCATTTTTAATTCCTATAGTTAGTGAGAAACTTCATTAACCAGTTTTTCACCGTGAATAAAAGCTTTTACGTTTGATGATGAAATTCTGACGATTCGCTCTTTAGTCTCATCTAGGAAGAACCAGCCTGCAACATGAGGGGTCAGAAGAAACTTTGGCTCTGACCATAAGGGATGATCCTTTGGCAAAGGTTCTGGTGTAAACACGTCTGATGCGGCACCTGAAAGCTGACCTGAATGAAGAGCATCCAGCAGATCATCCTGATTCATAGCATCACCACGACCAACATTGATGAAATAAGCACCTTTTTTCATCTTAGAGAACAGCTTTTTGTCGAAAAGAGAGGTAGTCTCTTTAGCAGAAGGCAGAACATTAACAACTATATCTGCATCAGCTACAGCATTTTCTGCATCAGATAGAGCATACATCTCATCGATGTAGTCAGGCTTATCCTTGATATTACGTCTTATTCCTATAACCTTCTTGGCTCCCAAAGCCTTAACCTTGCGGGCATAGCTTCTTCCTATATCACCAAGACCGAATACGGCAATTGTTGAACCTTCAACAGAAATAATCTTGCCGCAGTTTGACCAGTCCTTATTATTCTGCTTGTCTCGATACAGATGGAAATGGCGAATTAGAGAGAAGGTCATAGCAAGAATGTGCTCTCCAACTGCAGGACTGAATGCTCCAACGCAGTTACACAGTTTGGTCTTAGGAGAAACATAGCCAAGATAATTGTCATATCCAGCTGAGTTCAGATTTATAAGTTCCAGATGAGGAGCTTCTTTTACAACTGCAGGAGGAATGTTACCCACAAGAATATTTACTTCCTTTAAATCAGCTGGTGTGACCTCCGAAGGCTTTTTAAAGGTAAGTTCCAGTTCAGGATCTTTATACATATCAATCTGACGCTGATTCAGATCTAATACTATTAGCACTTTTTTCATTTGCAGTTCCTTATGTTTTACTGTTTTCCTTATTCGAAAGGATATTTAATTCCCATCTGAGCTCTGATGGAATCCATGAGATTCATCATATACAGAATTCTTTCATGAGACATTGACTCACACTGGATTTCTCCGTTATTGATTGCTCTGCAGACTTCATCAACCTCGTACTCAAAACCAGTCAGCTGCTCTGGAGCCTTGATCTCTTTTATAAGATTATAAGACTTGTCAAAGACCTTCAAGGACTGAGGATTATTGATATTCTCAACCATGATAAAGCCCTCTGAACCATGAATCATGCCGTATCTGTCAGACACACCAAGAGCTGATGAACAAAGAACAGCCATTTTTGCTGTATCTCTATAAGTAAAGGTCACCGAATCAGACATATCCACACCAGAGGAATTCTTAATACAGGATGCTTCAACAGTATCAGGATCACCGAGAATCATATTGGCAAAGTTCAGTGCATAAATACCGACATCCAGAAGAGCTCCACCAGCAAGCTCTGGCTTTAACAGTCTTTCCTTGTGTGTCATGTTATAGCTTAAATTGGCAGTTACCATCATAGGCTGGCCAATTATGCCGGACTTAATCTCATTATCAATGAGTCTGCGCATTGGCTGATAGCGAGTCCATATTCCTTCTGTTATGAAAACATTCTTCTTTTCAGAAAGCTCAAGAAGATCTTTAGCCTGTTTAGCATTTACGGTAAAAGGCTTTTCACAGAGCACATTCTTTGAATGTTCTAGACAGCTTTTGCATTGTTCATAATGGAAATTGTGCGGAGTAGCGATATAGACAATATCAATATCAGGATCGTTATAAAGTTCTTCATAAGAACCATAAGCTTTTTCGATATTAAACTCGGAGGCGAATTGTTTAGATTTGTCTGATGATCTTGAAGCTACGGCTGCAAGTCTAACAATTCTATTACCAGAAGAATTCATTTTATTGATGGTGGTGGCCATTACTCTGGCGATACTTCCTGCTCCCAGGATCGCAAAATTAAGCATTAAATTTTCCTCACTATCTCACTTTTTTACTAATACAATAACATCAATTTATATAGCTTAAGACAAGATTGAGCAAGAAAAGTATTTAAAGGATGGAAGATATATCAAAAAATATATTTTTAAGAAATATGAATTTAATACAAGCTCTGCAATTGCAGAGCCTGAGAGAATTATTCCTCGAAATCTACAGCAACACGCTCTAAAGTGATGTCCTTACAGATACTTGCAACGGCAACATGACGAGGATCAGTTGCATATGAATTCAGGTCTTCCATTGAATCAAATTCACAGATAAGAGATGCAGAGAATTTCTCTTTAGGATTGATATTAGCACCAACCTCAAGAGATTTTAGAACCTCGATCTGTCCAACAAGACCTCTTAGACCATCAAGGAACTGATTCATCTGAGCTTCGGTTCCTTCCTTGAATTTCCACATTACTACGTGTTTTATCATCATCTCCACCTTAAAGTTTTTTGTCGATTTTTTCTATTTTAAAAACGTTTATAGTCTCTACATCCGGACAGCAGAAGGTTGCACAGCCATCGTCCTGATGAGGAATTTTTCCGCCATAACGAAGAATATCTATATAGGGGAAAGCCACATGACAGGCCATGGGACACAACAGTCCCCGCTCTGTATCAAAGTCAAAGGTATCTCCTACCTTATGCCCTCGATGGCAGGGATGTTTGCCAAGCCTGTCGATTATAGTTATTCTTATTTTAGGTCTAGCCATAATTTAGTCAATATAGAATTCTCTTTGAGGGAGGCGAGGTGCAGCTGCAGGCAACTCACCCTCAGGGTAGCCTAAAGCAAGATGACCTACGCCAATAAACTCATCTGCATTTAAACCTATAGAGTGGAAGATGTCCTTGTAAACATCATACTTCAAACCTTCCTTGGCACGATTAATCCAACATGATCCCAGACCAAGAGAATGAGCTGCTATCATCATGTTGCCCAAAGCTAAGGTTCCATCTGCAAAGGCTGTCTTTTCGTTAGCCTTTAGGGAGCCTGCAACAAGGATAATAACAGGAGCTCCGTAGAATGTATCAGTATTTGGGCTGCCCATAATCTCAGCATTAACCTTGGTAATTTCAGAAATCAGATCTTTATTAGTGATTGTAATAATTACAGGAGCCTGCTTGCCTTTACCTGATGCCGCATAAAGTCCTGCCTCTACAATCTGTTTTAACAGATCTTTTGATACCGCCTGATCCTTATACTTTCTTACAGAACGTCGTGTTTTTATACATTCAAGAACAGATGCCATCTTAGACTCCTAGATTATTTTGTATAGATTGGTAATTGATAGTAACTTGCCGAATTTTCTTCCGGTCTCAGGGATCGTCCCGCCATCCTCAAAACCAAAAGATTTAAAGAGGTTAAGGCTTTTCTCGTTGTCTGTTGTAATAACTGCAATAATGTTATGAAGGTCATCTCTAGTTTCTGCATATTCTAAAACATATTTACAAAGTTTTCTTCCGATTCCCTGTTTGCGGTAATCTTTATGTACGTAAAGGGATATCTCTGCAGTCTGAGCATAGGCATCGAGATATCGGTACGGAGATAAAGAGCAGTAGCCTACAACCTCCTGAGAATCATTAACATAAACAAAGATAGGATGATTGGAATCATTGTGAGCTAAAAACCATTTGAGACCAACAGAATGATCTCTAGGCAGAGTATCAAAGGTAACAGTAGTATTTAGAACCTCATGATTATAAATTTTGTTTATAGATGCAACATCATCTAGAGTAGCGTTTCTAATCATTTTTAAAGTTATTTAAAAGAATTGAGTAAACACATTCAGAGTTTTACAGTTTTAAATGAGAAAAGCGTCAAAATGCATTTTTCTCCCTATATTCTATAATATTGTGAAAGAAAAAATCTTTTCAATATCTCAGTAATTAATACAATTTTACAAAATAATTTAGTTAAGAGGATCGGTAGAGTAATGAAAAATACCATGAGACCTGCTATGTTAGCCTCAATAGGAATCCCTGTATTACAAACAATTCTAAGTAAAAATCCTTTAAAAGTATTCTCTGCAGACAGAATAAAATTCAAATGTTTGTCACAGATAAAAGGAAGAAGAAGATACAAAAGTGATCTTCTAAAACAGGAAAAATTTGCAAATGCCTTAAAAGAAAAAATCGAGTCTTTTAACCTACTAAAAAAACTAACAATAAATCCTGTTACAGGATCAATGTTGCTTGAATACACATGTCCTGAGGAAAAGATTGATGAAATGATGAATGCACTTAATGAACAAAGTAAGAAACTAAGTGAAAAAAAGCAGCATCCACAAAAATCAAGACCAAATAAAGGACAAAGGATAGCTAAGGGAGCAGTGGGTGCTACTACCGCATTTATAGGAGGAAAAGGAGCATCCTCTTTGGGCAAAGGAATGGGAAGAGGCATGGGAATGAAAGGAGGAGCAACATCTTTACTCCCTTCCCTATTATCATCCTTTAATCTTATAGGATTATCCGGAGTTGTTGCTACAGCCTGTCTTGCCTGGGGTGGTTATAAGCTTATAACAAGAAACCAGATCCCCGTAGGACCACAGCTAGTATGGTTCGGCTACAAGGCAATCGAAAAAAAAAAAAAAAAATAGGATGTAGAGACGAAAAAACCGAGATGCAAAAACATCTCGGTTCTTCAAAAGGGATGCCTGGCAGTGACCTACTCTCACACAAACGTACGTTGCACTACCATCGGCGTTACTGCATTTCACTTCTGTGTTCGGAATGGGAACAG
>NZ_CACVSS010000081.1:0-9446 GCF_902756765.1 uncultured Succinivibrio sp.
CAGTGTCTAGGACAAAGTTCACATCTAACTTTCTGAGTCATTCTGAAATACTCTCTTCCATCAGAAATGTCTAATCACTTCAAAACGCTCAAGCTCTACAGATTCTTCATCCGAAATATTGCCCTTGCGTCGGCAGATCCTAATCTGCTCCTGAGGAGTATCCACTCCTTCAAGATCAGGCAGAAGCACACCACTCTTATGCCCTGATCTTACAATCACACCATACTTTTTAGGATTAAGCTCTTCAATAGATCCTATCTTCTCAGGTTCAGTCAGAACATCCACGCTAACAGTAATAAATGGCAGTTCATCTTCTCTAACCGGCTCAAATCTTGGATCGTAAGAACAGGCATTCACTGCAAACTTAATAATTTCATCCGCTACACAGTCACAGGTTGGGGCAAGTGAACCAATACAGCCACGAAGCTGACCGAATTTTTTTAGAGATACAAATACTGCAGCCCTGTTTTTGATTAAGTCCTTTGAAAGACCATCAGGTCTTGACAGCATAGAGTGTGTTTTCACATAGTGTTCCATTGAAGCTCTTGCCAGAGAGGTATATTCATCTGAAGATTCCCTGGATTTGCTGTTTTTCTCTATCTGTGCATTTAAGAATTTATCAAGATAATTATTGTCTCTACTCTCCCCAGTAACTTTAAAACCGGCTACAGCATAACCTACTCCAAAAGGCCCTTCATAGGAATAAAGATTACCCTCAATCGACTTGCAGTCCAGAACACCTGCCATCATCACAAATGGTCTGAAACCGCACTCACCTGCCCCTTCGCAAACGTTGGAAGGAATTGACAGAAGCTTATAAAAATCAGATTCTCTGAATGACTCTGCTATACATTTGTCAAAAACAGGTCCATTGCTGTCAAAGCCATAAGGTCCATCCTCTAAAAGACGGTGAGATAAATCTCCGCTGCCAATAAAGACAGTTTTTCTCTTTAGTCTTGCAGCAACCTCAGCAACAACCTGTCCAACCTTGTAATGTCGAACAACTTTATAGGCTTTCAGATATTTATTTAAAAACCACATCGGGATCATGGTTGCATGATCAAGCTCGCTCATTTTATGCCCAAGTCTGCCAGCACTTATATCCTTAGACTTCAACTCATCGCACAGCTCATCGACAAAACCTTCATCATAAACAGCATCGATACGGACTGAACCTGCCCCAAACTGAGAGAAACTTCCTGATTCTCCAGAACCTGAGGCCACATGAATATAGTCTGCATAAGTTTCCATGTGAGGAGAGACAATAACTACGGTTTCCGGCTCCAAAGAGGCAACAAACTCCATAACCTTGTTATAGGAGTCAATAGTGGACTGAATCTGTTTTTCTTTTCCTAGGCCAACCTCTGGAATGATTAAAGGAGGATGAGGTACAGCAACAGCAGCAAGAATAGACATATAAACTCCTTATGGTTATTTGGTTAACCTAACTTGTATTATCTATATTCAGTTTGAGCTGTTTTCCATTACTTTTACAGCCATTGAGCTTTTTTAGATATTACATTGTGAATTGTTTCACATTCTATATTCTCATACCGATATCTTTTTATTTTCAGGAATGTCTCATATTGCTATCTATTAATTCTCCATTTACGCATCATAACGTTTGTAATTATAAACATCTTTACCTATAATGTTTATAAATATGAACATTTAGAGGTAATTCTATGGGAAAAAGGATTGTTCTTACCCCCAGTATTAAACGAATACTTCAGACTATGGGAGAACAGATAAAACTTGCTCGTTTACGACGTGACATTCCTGTAGAAGTCATAGCCGACAGAGCTGGTTTGGGACGAACGACTGTATGGTCAATTGAGAAAGGTAGTCCCTCAGTATCCATGGGAGCCTACGCAAAAGTTCTTCATGCCATTGAGGGTATGGATCAAGATTTGTTGCTCATTTGTAAAGACGACAAAAAAGGAAGACTGCTGCAGGATATGGGACTTACCATTGCTCATAGGGCATCGAAGAGAAAGAATGAAAGATAATAAAACGATTTTTTGCTACTTGGACGACTATTATCGTGACCAATTTTATATTGGAAACCTTTATGTCCAAAAATCACATGGCGACGAAGTCTACTCCTTTGAGTGGTCCGAGGAGGTATTGGCAGGAGATGAGCATATATTCTTAGATCCGCAACTTCATACTGATATAACAGGGCGTCAATATGCTGAAAAAAACATTTTTGGAATGTTTTCTGACTCCTGTCCTGACCGCTGGGGGCGTCTACTCATGAAAAGACGTGAATCAATACATGCACGTAAAGAGGATAGAAAGCCAAAAGCCCTACGGGAAAGTGATTTTCTTCTAGGAGTTCATGATGAAAGTCGCATGGGAGCGCTTCGTTTTCGTACAGAGCCACAAGGAAATTTTCTAGCTTATGATAAAGAACTAGCAACTCCACCTTGGACAGAACTTCGCCGTCTGCAGGATGCCTCCAGAAATTTCGAGACAGACTCAGGTAACGATGAAGATTGGCTAGCCCTTCTTATGGCTCCAGGCTCCTCACTAGGAGGAGCAAGACCTAAAGCAACAGTTTGCGACGAAAAAGGCTGTTTATGGATAGCAAAATTTCCGTCAAAACATGATACAGAAAACACCGGTGCGTGGGAAATGGTAGCCCATGACCTTGCAAAAATGTGTAATCTTAATGTCCCAGAAGCAAAAGCTTTAGATATAACAAAAGAAGGAACAACCTTTTTGGTAAAGCGATTCGACCGATTTGGTGATAAACGTATTCATATGGCTTCAGCCATGACAATGTTAAACAAAACTGACAATGATCATGATGCATCATATCTTGATATTGCAGATTGGTTAACATCACATAGTCCGAAAGCCTCTGCTGATTTAAAAGAGCTTTGGTGCAGAATGGTATTTAATATTGCCATATCAAATACTGATGATCATTTACGCAATCATGGATTTCTGCTGGATAAGGATGGGTGGCGTCTTTCACCGCTGTTTGATGTAAATCCAAATCCTTATGGAAGCAATTTATCCTTGGGAATCACGGAAGAAGATACTGAGCTGGATTATTCTCTGGCTTTGGAAACGGCTGAATTCTATCAACTAAAGAAGACTTATGCTGAGCAGATTATAAGCAATATAAAAACAGTAGTTGCAGATAACTGGCTTACGTTGGCAAGAAAATATAACATTTCTCGTTCTGCAATAGACAGGATGAGTCCTGCATTTACAATGTAAATCAACCAGAATGTAAAAAAAATGCCGATCAAAACGATCGGCGACAGGAGGAATTCCCTACCCTTTAGGGCGGGGAACTTACTATTTTCGAGAACAAATTATTATTTAACGGTAATTAAGCTAGACGTGTGAAGGTTGCGCCATCACATGCCTGAGTCTCAAAAATGGTTGCGCCAATACCTGAAATCTTCTGGTACTTGGCATTGATAGCATTCTTAACCACTTCAACATTCTTTGGCTCAACAACAGCAACAACACAGCCACCGAATCCACCACCGGTCTGACGAACTGCAGCATATTCCTCACCTAAGGCTTCCTTAACGATATCAACGATAGCGTCAGTTTCCTTTACAGTGATTTCAAAATCCTGCTTCTGTGACATGTGAGATGCGTACATCAGTTTTGCAAGAGTCTTAAGATCACCTGATTCAAAAGCCTTAGAAGCCTCTAAAACACGATCATCCTCAGTGATTACATGACGGGCACGACGGTAGGTAACATCATCCATCTTATCCTTGCATGCATCAAGCATTTCCATAGTAGCATCACGTAACAGAGGAACTCCTATAATCTTTGCAGCCTTTTCACAGCTCTCACGACGGTCGTTATACTCAGAACCTACCAACTGATGCTTGATGTTTGAATTGATGATCAGAATCTCAAGATTTGAAGGAACAGCAACCTGAGTTAGACCGTATGACTTGCAGTCGATACGAACAGCGTGATCTTTAGTTCCGTTTGCAGAGATAGCCTGGTCCATAATACCGCACTTCATGCCGATGTAAGCTTCAGCAGCCTGGCCCATCAGAGCGATATCCATTAAAGCGATGTTTAAATCAAAGGCATTTGATACCAGGTGACCGAAACATACCTCTAAAGATGCAGATGAAGATAGACCTGCTCCTGGAGGAACGTCACCCTTGATAGCAATATCAAGACCTTTAACCTTGCTGCCGAAATTCTCGCAGATCTGGTAAGCAACACCGCGAAGGTAGTTTACCCATAGCTTGGTTGGGTGCTTTTCAATCTTTGCAGCTAATTCGAACTCGTCGTAATCATTATTCATATCAACGGCTAAAATGCGCATAGTATTGGTGCCGTTTGGCTTGGCGACCATACAGGTACCGTACTTGATGGCACATGGAAGAACAAATCCTCCGTTATAATCAGTATGCTCACCGATAATGTTTACTCGGCCTGGAGCATACTCCTGCATGGTTGGTTTTGTTCCGAATTTGTCTTCAAAAGCTTTTAGGCAAATTTCTTTGATGTCTGACATTTTAAAATCCTATGTTTATTTATTTAATGAATAATGAGTCTCAGATAGATCTCTTAAGCGGGTTGCTGCCTGCTCAGGAGTTAAATCACGCTGCTTTTCGGCTAAAAGCTCGAAGCCAGCAACAAACTTCTTAACGGTTGCACTTCTTAGTAGAGGTGGATAGTAGTTAGCGTGCAGCTGCCACTCTGAATGCTCTTCACCGTCAACAGGAGCATTGTGCCAGCCCATTGAGTATGGGAATGAACATTCAAATAGATTGTCGTAACGGCAGGTCAGCTTCTTGATGGCTAAAGCCAGATCGTTGCGCTGATCATCATTCAGCTGATTGATAGTCTGAACCTTGAACTTAGGAAGAATCATGGTTTCAAATGGCCAGAATGCCCAGAAAGGAACAAGAGCAACAAAGTATTCGGTTTCAAAAATAATGCGCTCTTTTTTCTTCAGCTCTGCATTTACATAGTCTAATAGCAGTGGAGTATTGTGCTTTTCAAAATACTTCTTCTGCTGTCTGTATTCTTTCATAACTTCTTCAGGAATGAAGTTACATGCCCAGATCTGTCCGTGTGGATGTGGATTTGAGCAGCCCATAATTGCACCTTTATTCTCAAATAACTGTACATACTTATAGGTTTTTGAAAGCTCTGTGAACTGGTCTCCCCATAGGTCAACCACACCACGAATCTCTTCAACATCCATTACAGGAAGAGTCTTTGAGTGATCAGGGCTAAAGCAGATAACTCTTGCAGTACCACGGGCTGGCTCAAGCTGGAATAATTCCTCAGACTCAGGTGCATCCAGAGGAGTATCTGGAGTTAAAGCCGCAAAGTCATTGGTGAAAACGAAATTCTTCTCATACTTAGGGTTAGAATCTCCGTTTACACGAGTGTTGCCAGGGCACAGGTAGCATTTAGGATCATAGCTAGGCTTAATCTCATTTGCCAGTTTCTCAACCTGTCCCTGCCAAGGTCTCTTTGCTCTGTGAGGAGAAACCAGGATCCATTCACCTGTTAGGGCATTGAATCTTCTGTGTGGATGATCTGTTAAGTTAAAAGATGTCATAGTTTTTTCTTACCTTTATTTAAATCTTTTAGTCTTCGTAACCGTTTGGATTGTTCTTCTGCCAGTTGTAAGAATCGGCGGTCATATCATCCAAAGTCTTCTTGGCGACCCAGCCTAATTCATTCTTGGCCTTTGATGGATCTGCATAGCAGGCAATAACATCTCCTTCTCTTCTAGGAGCAAACTTGTAAGGAAGTTCTCTGCCAATTGCTTTAGAGAAGGATTTAACCATATCAAGAACGCTATAGCCGGTACCGGTTCCTAAATTGTAGATATGAGTACCAGGTACATTCAGGCAGTGATTCAGAGCAGCGACATGACCTAAAGCAAGATCAACAACATGGATATAGTCACGAATACAGGTGCCGTCTGGAGTTGGATAATCATTACCGAAAACAGACAGTTCCTTTAATCTGCCAACAGCAACCTGTGTCAGGTAAGGCATCAGATTATTTGGAATACCTCTTGGGTCCTCACCAATTAAACCAGACTCATGAGCTCCTACAGGGTTGAAGTAGCGAAGCAGCACCATTGAGAAAGAAGGATCAGCAATCTGCAGTTCCTGACACATGTACTCAATATCAACTTTGGTCTGTCCATATGGGCAGTTAGCTCTCTTTACAGGAGAATTCTCGGTTAATGGAAGAGAATCTGGCTCACCATAAACAGTGGCAGATGAGGAGAAAATGAAATTCTTGCAGCCGAATTCTCTCATTACAGACAGAAGAACACGTGCACCATTAACATTGTTGTCATAATATTCGAGAGGCTTTTTAACAGACTCACCTACAGCCTTTAAACCAGCGAAATTAATAACTCCGTCAATCTTATAGTTCTGAAAAACCTGTTCTAACTGCTCACGTGAACGAATATCACCTGAGACAAATGGAACGTTACGGCCTACAATCTTATTGATTCTTGCAAGTACTGCAGGTTTTGAATTGTAGAAGTTATCATAAATAACAGGCTCATAACCAGCTTTAATCAGTTCAATTACTGTATGTGAGCCAATGTAGCCTGCGCCACCAGTTACTAGAATAGTAGTCATATTAAATCCTCGAAATACAATAGTAATGCTCATGTAACCGTTTACATGACAAAAATTATATACCTCATTGTTTTTTTAGCAAGAGATAAAATTTGATCGTTTTCACATTTTCAGTTTTTGAGGGGAACATAATTATACTTAACAACTATGTTACATTTACTTATCTTTTTGATTTACAACATAAATATTATAAATTATGCGGACTTGAAAACCCACGGTTTTAACCGTGTGGATGAGAGCCAGCATAATTTATAAAAACAGCTTAAAGAAACTGTCTGGCACAACATTTTTAATCGATTTTTACTAAAAATCGAAATGCAAAAAATTTTCTTTAACTTTAACAAGTTAACCCACAAAATATTTTTCACAAAAAAAATAAGTAAGCGTTTTCATAAAAAAGCCAATAATGTGAGGAAAATACAGTAGTTATGCCGTGAAAACACCGTTTTGTTTTCATTTAGAGTCAATTTTACTTATAATTAGCCTGGGTAATCTAATAATTCACAAAAAAACACCAAAATGGTATTTATGCACTTTTTAAGTCATACCATAAGCACCTTTCAGATATAAGAATAAATTTTATGACCGCAACAATTAGAGATGTAGCAAAGAAAGCAAACGTATCAGTTGCTACTGTATCAAGAGTCTTAAACGGCACAGCCAAGGTAAGTGAAGCCTCAAAGAATGCTGTTCTTGCAGCTCAGAGAGAACTTGGCTTCTACCTTAATGCAAATGCCAGAACTCTAGCAAAAAAGGACAGTGAAACCATTGGAGTACTGGTTTCCGATATTTCTGATCCTTATTTTGGCACTATGATCAAATCTTGTGATATGGCTGCCAATGCCATGGGAAAATCTCTACTAATTGCCCAGGGGTTCTATGATCCTCAGAGAGAACAGAAGGCAATTGATTCTCTTCTCTCACATCAGTGTTCCGGAATGCTTGTACATGCATTGGCCATAGATGATATTCTGCTCTCAGACTACATGAGACGATTTCCTTACATCGTGCTCATCAACAGAAGACTCAGAGGTTTTGAAGACCGCTGTGTAATTATTGATAATCACAACGGTATGTATGATCTGACAAATTACCTTATCAAATTTGGACACAAGAAAATTGCATATGTAACCTCCTCTTTCGGTATTTCTGATGCCCAGGAGCGTTTTTCTGGTTTCAAGAAAGCATGTGCGGACAATAATATAGAAATCAATCCAAGACTGATTCTCTCTGTACCTCCATCACTTGAAGGAGGAAAAATGGCTGCAGAACAGCTTATGAAGATTGGTATTGATCAGTTTTCTGTAGTCATGTGTTACTGTGATACCATCGCAGCTTCCGCCATGTCTACCTTTGAAAACAACGGCATCAAGATTCCTAACGATATTTCCATAACAGGATTTGATGACCTGTTTATTGCCTCCTGTCTGAACCCAGCACTGACTACCGTAACAAATCCTATCGGAATAATGGGTAAAGAAGCATTAAAACTATCTTTGGCACGCTACAAAAAGGATTTCGATTTTACAATTCCTCAGTTTAAGACTGAGCTTATCATCAGAAAATCCGTTCAGGAAATAAAAAACTGACAACAAAGAAAAAGAACAATCTGAACAAAAATGTAGGTCGTGAAAAGGATCTTAGAGGTAAAATAACATAACTTTTTGTTAGATATAGAGTTATATGGCTAAATTATCACTTCACGTTTCAGAAAAAGAAAGACAGAAAGAAAGCAAAGAAAATAAGCGCTTCTCCACTTCACAGAAAGGCTGGGGAAAAGGTTTTGCAGAAAAGCCTGTTTTTGTAAAAAGAATGATGCTTCCCCACTTCTGGAGTGCATGGTTTGCGTTATTCATGCTGTTTGTTATTGTTAATGTTCTTCCTTACAGAGTTCAAATGTTTTTGGGCAGCAAGATTGGCAGGCTCATGGGCACAATTCTTCCTGCAAGAAAATATGTTCTGAAAAGAAATCTCGAACTAGCCTTCCCTGAGATGTCTGATGAGGAAAGACACAATCTTTCTAAAGAAATTCAGCGTAATTCAGGCATGGCTATATTTGAAACAGGTATGGCATGGTTCTGGCCTGACTGGAGATTAAAGCGTCATGTCATAATTGACGAGGAAGGGATGCAGTACGCAAAAGAATGTACTGCCTCAGGAAAGCCGGTACTGGTGCTGACAGCTCATTTTGTTCACCTTGAACTTATGGCAAGAATTTACGGAACCTATATTAAGTCAGGAATTGGTGTATACAGACCTACCGACCATCCTGTATGGGAGTGGGCTCAGGTTAAAGGCAGACTAAGAAAGAATCTTGCCCTTGTATCAAAAAACGATCCACGCTCAATGATTAAGGCTCTGAAAACGGGAGCTCCTATCTGGTACGCTCCAGATCAGGATTACGGAAGAAGAGTCAGTGTTTTTGCTCCTTTCTTTGCTGTTAAGGATACAGCAACAGTTGCTGCTACCCATAATCTTGCAAAGATCGAAGGCACAATGATCACTCCTTCATGGACTATTAGAGAAGGTGACAAATATCATCTTTATCTGAAAAAAGCTCTTCAGGATTTTCCAACTGAAGATACAATAGCAGATGCGACAACCGTAAATAAAGTTATCGAAAGTATGGTGAGAATGGCGCCTGAACAGTATTTATGGATGCACAGACGTTTTAAGACAGCACCTGACGAAAATGAGAATCGTTATCCAGGACTTGAGGAGTAAAACGGTGAAAAAGATTTTCTCTATAGCAACTTGTATCGCTGTTGTTCTAACCGGCTGTATGTCAGCAGAAGAACAGGCCGCAGCAAACAAGGTTATTACAGCTCT
>NZ_CACVSS010000082.1:0-8442 GCF_902756765.1 uncultured Succinivibrio sp.
GCTATTATTGCAACTGACAAAGTTGGCAACTTTTTATTTTGCAATTTTACTTTTAATATATTAACGGGCTCTCATCCACACGGTTAAAACCGTGGTTTTTCGAGCCAACATAATTTATAATCTTCGAGGCAAATACTCCAATGTTAAAACATCCTGACAAGATCTATCCTGGCCAGAAGCTGAGAATTCCTCCATTAAAGTAATTTCTTCCAAGGTCCAGCTGGAGCTGGACCATATAGTATCAGCATGTACGTGCCATAACTGAAATTTATTAGAGAATTCTTTCTACGTAACAGCTACAATATTTTCTTACAATTTTCCTATATTCTTGAGTTACCCAACAACTTTACAAAAACATATTATTACGTTCTAACAAATACTCATCTGTCACACAAAAATCTAATAGAAAAAACTATAATCTAAAATAAATCGTTACAGAAAATCACTAAAAAAAACGTTTATAAACAATATATTACAATCAACGCTAAAAACTACATTGATGAGGCTTTATTGTGAAAAGTAATTCTCTAAAATATCTGCTTGCTATTCTCTTAGGCTGCTGTTCTTCATTTTCAGTCTGTGCTGATGAGGAGACTGACAGATGGACAGAACTATGCAAAAACGGAGATATTTCCTATTGCAATCTTGTAGGAAGAAAATACGTGGCCATTGGAGATTACAAGAAGGCTATTTCTGTATACAAAGCATCCTGTGAACATAACAGTGGTGAAGGCTGTTCCTGGTTAGGCAATTTTTATATAAATGGCCAGGGCATTAGAAAAAGTTTACGTAAAGCCAACGAACTCTATATCAAATCCTGCGATCTCCAGTACGGAGAAGGATGTCTCCACCTCGCACAGCTATACGAGGAAAGTTTTGAATTCGAACAGTTCCGCGACAAAGCACCAGAATTCTACTCAAAAGGATGTAGCTACGGAAATGCTGAATCCTGCATGAATCTGGGTGCTCTATATTCAGAGGGAAAATCAGTTGATATCGACCTCAAAAGAGCTGTCAAATATTTTGACATGGCCTGTGGTAACAAGAACGGTTTAGGATGTTTTAGTGCCGGTGAACTGCATTCACAGGATTACGGAGAACTAAAGCACGACTACGAAAAAGCACTGGATTCCTATCAGAAGGCCTGTGAACTTGCTGTGGCACCAGGATGTACCGCTTTAGGACTCATGTATGAGGAAGGCAAAGGAGATGATGCTGATAACGAACTTGCAGCCTCATATTACAAGATAGCCTGTAACCTCAAGGATGCTGAAGGCTGTCTTTACATCGCAGATGCAACAGAAAAGGGTGATGGCGTAAAAAAAGACCCTGTATTGGCTCAGGAGTACTATAAAACAGCCTGTAACCTCGGACAGATAAGCGCCTGTTCGAACAGTACAACAGTCGCCCACAAATAAAACAGAGGCGCTCTGATTATCCAAATCAGGGCGTTTTTTTGAATAAAATTGAAGTATACAGACCTCAAAGACGCAAGTTTTGCCCCAAAAATACCTCAAAAAAGCCTATTCTGCACAGAAAAAAACACACCCTCCATATGTATAACGTACTGAAATAAAAATATTATTTCTTCAAAAACGCCATTTTTAACCATTATGCACTAAAAATAAACTGATATGCACTATATCAGTGAATATAGCGTTTTTTATTGCAACACAAAAATGACTCTTGTAAATTCATACTAACTTTAAAAGTGATTAAACACAAAATAATCAAGGAGACATCAATGTCATCATATACCCAGCGAGTTTTAGACTCCCTAAAAGCTAAGTATCCTTATCAGCCAGAGTTCCTACAGGCTGCTGAAGAAATCCTAACCACCCTACAGCCAGTTGTAGAAAAAGAACCAAAATACGAGAAGTACAAGATTCTAGAGCGTATGGTTGAGCCAGAGAGAACTATCAGCTTCAGAGTTGAGTGGGTTGATGACAAGGGTGAAGTTCAGGTTAACAAGGGCTACCGTGTACAGTTCAATTCAGCTATCGGCCCATACAAGGGCGGTATCAGATTACACCCAACTGTAAACGAGGGCGTATTAAAGTTCCTAGGTCTTGAGCAGATTCTGAAGAACTCTCTAACCGGTACTCCTATCGGTGGTGCAAAGGGTGGTTCAGACTTCGATCCTAAGGGCAAGTCAGAGACCGAAATCATGCGTTTCTGCCAGGCATTCATGATTCAGTTACACCGCTACATCGGTGCTTTAGTTGACGTTCCTGCCGGTGATATCGGTACCGGTGGTCGTGAGATCGGCTACATGTACGGTGCTTACAAGCGCTTAACCACCAAGTACGAAGGTGTTTTAACCGGTAAAGGTCTGAACTACGGTGGTTCTTTAGCAAGAACTGAAGCTACCGGCTACGGTGTTGTTTACTTCACCGATGCAATGTTAAAGGATCGTGCTGATTCTCTAAAGGGAAAGAAGTGCGCAGTTTCAGGTTCAGGCAACGTTGCAATCTACTGCTGTGAGAAGCTGTATCAGTTAGGTGCAACTCCTGTTACCGTTTCTGATTCAACTGGTACTATCTATGATCCAAACGGCATTGATGTAGCAGTATTAAAGCAGGTTAAGGAAGTTGAGCGTGCACGTCTAACCCGTTATGCAGAATTAGTAAAGACTGCACAGTACACTCCAGTTGAGCAGTACCCTGCAGGCAAGCATCAGGTATGGTGCTACCCTGTAGACTGTGCATTCCCATGTGCAACTCAGAACGAGTTAAACGAGGAAGATGCTAAGACCCTGTTACAGAACGGCTGTAAGGTTGTAGCAGAAGGTGCAAACATGCCTTCAACCCTAGGTGCAATCAAGCAGTTCTTAGATGCTAAGATTGCATACGGTCCTGCTAAGGCAGCTAACGCTGGTGGTGTAGCAACCTCTCAGTTAGAGATGGAGCAGAACGCTGGCATGACCTCATGGACCTTCGAAGAGGTTGACGCAAAGCTTCACAACATTATGACCAACCTTTACAAGAATGTTGCAGAAACCGCTCGTGAGTTCGGTGTTGAGGGCAACCTTGTTCTAGGTTCAAACATCGCTGGCTTCCGTAAGGTTGCTGATGCAATGATTGCTCAGGGTGTAATGTAATAAAAAAGTTAAACTCTTAAATATATGAGGCTGACAGCAATGTCGGCCTTTTTATTTGGCTCTCATATCCATTTTTACAATTCTTAATCTATTCCTAATTGTTATCTCATCTTGTAGATTCTTTTTTTATTGTTTATAAACAAGCAAACAAAGAAACAGACTGTTTGCCAGCGATTTTGAATCAGAAATAATAGCAATTCGTAATTCTCTTGTTTTACTTCAAGATATATAAAGAGATATATTATGTGCTACACCTCTTTTTTTTAAATTTTACTTGCTAGTACAAAGAGTTAAGCATCACGAAATTTGACAGTGATCGATTTTACTTTTTCAAAATAATATAAAATCAGATATAGATGCTATAAAAGAAACAGCCTTAGTGCTTTTGGAGGGAATATGATTTTATCAGGCAAATGTGCAATTGTGACCGGCGCAAGCAGACCAATCGGTAAAGCAATTGCAAAGAAATTCGTAGAAGAAGGCGCTATTGTATATTTGATATCAAGAGATGCAGATAGAATCGCCCTAATTGCTCAGGAACTTGATCCTAATGATGAAGGCAAAGCCATTGCAATGCCTTGTGATATTACTTCTAAAACCTCAATTGAAGAGGTGTTCGAACATATTGCAGCTGCTGATCTGGTAGTTGATATTCTGGTGAATGCAACCGATCTTGCAATCGAAAAGCCATTAGAGCAGCTTGAACTTGAAGACTGGACCAGGAACATTAAAACCAATCTTACAGGAGCATTCCTACTGTCACAGAAATGCTTTGCAGGTATGAAGGAAGCAGGAGCAGGAAAGATCATCAACGTTGCCTCCTTAATCTCCGACAATGTAAAACCAGGTATAGCCGCCTATGTTGCGGCAAAGGGTGGTCTTGTAATGCTAAGCAGAAGTATTGCTGCTGAATGGGGTAAGTACAACATTCAGGCAAACACTATTGTTAATGCTGATATCGATCTTCCTATGTCAAAGGAAAAGGCAATGGATACCGATCCTATGAAGCTTACAGATAAGTCTTCTCTTGCTGAGGACATTGCAGACGTTGCCCTATTCCTGGCATCAGATAAAGCTAATGATATTACAGGTAAGGAGATCCCTGTAGATGAAGGATTTCTAACTTCTCTTATTAAAGAATAGTTACCAATAACTTATTGAAGATTCGCCTCAGACAAAACAGTCTGGGGCTTTTTTTATTGATTAACAAGACAGTTATCTAAAGTTCAAAGCCTATTATCTGTCGAATAATCCTCTGCTCTTAACTTACTTTAACTATCAAAAAAAGCACTGCAACCCCGTGTCAAATACAAACGTTTACAATGCACACATTTTTTACGATCTATACATATAATATTCAGATTACTAATAAGATTCAGTATGGCAATAAAATAATCAGAACATATCACATTATCTATGTCCAGGTATAAAATTTTTCTTTAGTAATTATTATGTTAACCGAATATATTCTGGTAATCATAATGTAACGGACAGATTTAATACCGTTAATATAAATGTAAGTTATTGTTTAAAACATGTACTAAAATTTAAGCTTATACTCGCCTCGTAAATTAGTTTCACTGACTCAATTATTCATTACAATTTTATCTAAAGTGCTCTATAATCTCTAACAGTGGGCATAGCACGTTCTTAGCCAATTTTTTAGCAATAATTGTTAAATATCATTATATCCTCATGTTTTATATAATAAATTATTTAATAAAAATCGTTATATAACATCTAATCTCCTTTTCATATTTTCATAATTTAAGTTCATTTAACTCTTAACAGCCATAATACGCAATACCGTAAACGTTTAATGTGTAACAATAAAGCACATTCGCAAGATATTTTCGTGATTTTTACGGAATTATTGAGAACTAGCTCACAAAGATACAGCCTTTTCATTGAGGGTATTTTTCCAAGCTCTTATTATCAAATGGTCCTTTCTTGGGACGAACACAGATTTTATAACTAATAATAATGGATAACTAAAATGACTAAGGAAAACGAAAAAGGATTCTATAAGCTTGGCTGGCTGCAGCGTATCGGCTTTGGTGCAGGTGATCTTGCACAGAATCTTATTTATCAGACTGTTTGTATGTACCTTCTTTTCTTCTATACAGATGTATATGTATTAGGAGGAGATGCTGCTCAATCAGCAGGACTTGCTGGAACCATGTTCCTGGTCGTACGTCTTGTGGATGTAATCTGGGATCCGCTTGTTGGAACATTCGTTGATAAGCACAATCCTTCATTAGGTAAGTACAGAAGCTACCTCATTATGGGAGGTATTCCTTTAACCATTCTGGCTATTGCCTGCTTCTATGACGGCTTCCAGCCTTCCATCGCATACGCATATGTAACCTATGTTGCAATGTCTATGTTATACACTCTGATTAACGTTCCTTATGGCGCATTAAACTCTTCACTAACCCGTGATACTGATGAAATCACCATTCTTACTTCAGTCCGTATGTTTATGGCCAATGTCGGAGGTCTTTGCGTTTCAGCCGGTGTACCTATTCTTGTAGCAATTATGGCTGGTACTGACATTCCTTATGAAATGGCTTTATTCATGGGTTTAGGTTCTCTGCCTTCATTTATCTTCATGCCACTGGTTCCTGCCATCAAGAAAAAAATCGGCAAGAAGCAGATGTTTTACGTATTCCTGTGTGTAGCAATCGTGGGTATGGCAATGCTTTATATCATCAGCCATATTGGCACTGTTCAGGAAAACATAACTCTTGTCTATATTGCACAGTTTATTAAATCAACCGGTGTAATCGTAGCAACCGGCTATATGTGGGCTTTAATTCCTGAGGTTATTTCTTATGGTGAATACACCACTGGTCGTCGTATTTCAGGTATTGTTAACGCATTAACCGGTATTTTCTTCAAGGCTGGTATGGCCCTGGGTGGTGTTGTTCCAGGCTTTGTACTATGGCTGGTTAACTACAAGCCAGAGGTTGCAGGAGCAAGCTCACTTCCAAGAGATTCCCATGCATGGTTTATATGTATGATGATCTATGCAATTATCGGTCTTGCACTTTTAGTATTCTGCTTCTCACAGACTAAAGAGCGTGTGGTTATGGACGAATCAGAAACCAAAAATGTTAAGGTTTCAGATCTGTGGACAGAGTTCCTGCGTAACCGTCCATTAAGAATTGTAGCTCTGTTCTTCATCACTGCCTTCGCAATGATGTCTGTAGGTAACGCTGCCGGAGCATACTTCATGAACAACATGGAAACTCTACCAGCACTTACACAGGAAGGTATCCGCTGGCTGGTATGCGTAATTCCTGCATTGTTACTGGTTTTAGCTATGTACATCATCTCCAAGTATGAGCTTAGCGATGAGAAGATCGATGAAATCAACAAGGAAATTGAAGCTCGTCGTTTAAACAGCTAAGCAGACCGAAACAATGACGGTAAAAAAGGAAAATAATAAAATGAAACCAAGATATTTATTCCCAAAAGATTTTATGGCAGATCCATCTGCCAATGTATTCAATGGTCGTATGTATGTCTACCCAAGTCATGATTATGACAGCGGTGCCGCCTTTGATGATGACGGCGGTCATTTCCAGATGCGAGACTATCATGTTCTGTCCATGGACGATGTCATGAATGGAGAAATTACAGATCATGGTGTAATTCTGGATGTGGATGATGTGCCATGGGCTGAAAAGCAGATGTGGGACAACGATGTGGTTGAGAAGAACGGTAAATACTATCTTGTATTCTCTGCAAAAGACTACAACGGAGTGTTCCACCTCGGTGTTGCTGTAAGTGACAAACCAGAGGGCCCATTCAAGAGTGAACCTGCACCTATCATCGGCTCCTACAGTATTGATCCATGTGTCTTTAAAGATGATGACGGTGAAGTCTACTGTTATTTCGGAGGACTGTGGGGAGGTCAGCTGCAGTGGTACCGTAACAACAAGTTAAAGCCAGCTGCTTCTGTAGGTGAGGAAAACTTTAATCCTACCCTTCTGCCATCAGGAAAAGAAGACGCGCTCCCATCAAGAGTTGCACGCATGAGCGAGGACATGCTTCAGTTTGCAGAAGAGCCTAAGCCTGTTGTTATTGTTGATGAGAAAGGCGAGACATTAAAAGCCGATGATCCTCATAGATTCTTTGAGGCCTCATGGATGTTCAAGAGAAACGGTACCTATTATTTCACCTACTCTACCGGTGACAGCCATTATCTGTGCTATGCAACAGCTGATAACCCATATGGCCCATTTACCTATCAGGGCGTAATTCTTGAGCCTGTATGCGGATGGACCACTCACCATTCCATTACCGAGTACAAAGGACAGTGGTACCTGTTCCACCATGACTGTCAGCCATCTGAAGGCAAGGACTGGTTAAGAAGTCTTAAGGTTATGCCTTTAGAGTTTGATGCTCAAGGAAAAATCAGCACCATGAAATCTGAGTAAAAGTCGATTGGCAAATGAGTTAATAGGAACATCGCAAATATTTTACTCAATGCCAGTTGATAGGTTACATTCTGGCCTGAGAAAATCCCCACTCAGGCCTGCATGCAGAGCAGCATTACATCGAATAAAGATTCATTAGAATAAATACATTCGAAAATCATTGCAGTTTTAATATTTTTGTAGAAGCCTCAGCGGAGTTCTCTGAAAATTAAAGTTGCTGTTTTTGAAACAGTATGCTGCTTAGATACTGGCTTTTGCAAGATTGCCTAGAGTCTGGATGTAGCAGTCCTTTCCTCCAAAGCCAATACCGATGGCAAACACATTTTTATATTTTTCGGCAAGATATGGTTCTGCATATCTTTTATCCAAAATCTGCTTTGCAGCATCTTCTGCACACTGGATACGCTCAAGACGTTCGTTCCTGCCTTTTTTAAATTCAATAACAGCTACTGTATCTGTTGCATCGTTTTTTAAGACAATATCAGGGAAACCGTCTCCGCTTTCAATCTCCTCATGAAAGGATATGCCTTTCGCTGCACTGGCTATTCCAATAACTCCAACCATAAATCCATGGTAGTAGAGCTCATCTCCGGTATTTCTGATACTTAAAAACTCTTTTAGCATGGAGCTGATTAAAGCCTGTGCTGCATCAGTCTTATTTGCCATGAGTAAATCCACAAGACTTAGCGTCTGATTGTACCAGTATGGGTTATCTTCTCCGTAAAGATATTCTCTTTTCTCGTTAAAACAGGCAAGAACTTCCTGATTAGGTATTTTTACTTTTATCTTCCCTGTGAAATCTGAACCTTCTGCAAAGGTTACATAGCCTGTATGCAGCATCATGGTCATAAAGACATCAAAGCTTACTCTGTTTCTAAGGTCTGGATAGGTGGTAAA
>NZ_CACVSS010000083.1:0-8336 GCF_902756765.1 uncultured Succinivibrio sp.
GCGAGATCGATTGTTAATTAAAGATCTGCCATTACTTTTGTGGCAGATCGTGAACCAACCAGGCTTTAAAAGAAAAAACTCTTAAGGACCTGGGTATGTTAAATTTAATTAAAAATTACAGAAAAGAGCCTTAGAAATACAAAAAATTCTAAAAAATTGAATAAAAACGCTAAAAATCCTAAATTCTAGCGGTCGTTATTCATTCTCCAGGTGATACATCTCTGCAGATACTTGACGTAGTCAGGATTCTTGCACATTTCCTTGCCCTTAACATCGGAAATCTTGGCCACATCCATGCCGTTGCAGGCAGTTGTCTTCATAACAATGTTTAAAGGCTCAACCTTGGTATCATTGGACAGATAGGTGCCGATACCGAAGGCTACCTTGGACTTATCCTTGAAACGGTGATACAGGGCATCAGCTCTCTCAAAATCAAGATTGTCACTAAAGAGCAGAGTCTTGTTTTTAGCATCAATTCCCAGTTTGTTATAGTGGGCAAGCATCTTTTCTCCCCACTCGAAAGGATCACCTGAATCATGGCGAACACCGGAGAACAGGGTGGCGTAGGTAAGCTGGAAGTCTCTTAAGAAACAGTCGGTGGTAATGGTATCGGTAAGACTGATACCGTTTAAAACTCCATACTCCTTTACCCATGCCTCTAAGGCAAACCAGTTGGAGTAGGCAGGATTATGCTTGTGGTTACCCTGACCTACGCACATGATCCACTCATGAGCCATGGTACCGATAGGAGCTACCTTATATTTCTTGGCAAGATATACATTGGAGGTTCCTGCAAAAGAGCTGTTTTTGAGATCTGCTGCCTTGAATCTTTCTACAACCATGGCCTGTGCCTCTGCAGAAAGACGACGTCTCAAACCGAACTCACTGAAGCTTGAAATCTCATATTTTCCCGAGGTAAGCCAGCCAATCTTTTCATCAAGTCTGTCAGAGAAACTCTTCAGAAGATCAGCATAATCATACTGGTATCTGAAATAAACCTCGTTGATGATTGCCAGGGTAGGGATTTCATACATACTGGTGTTAAGCCAGGTACCCTTGGTTTCAAGAGTGAGCCCGCTGTCTCCATCAGTAGTGATGGTGAAATCCTCAAAGCGAGGTGACCACAGTCTTAAAAAGTCTACGTATGAGCCTTTAATCCAGCGGATCCTGTGGAGGTACTCAAGCTCTTCCTCGGTGAATCTTAAAGAGCAGTACAGCTTGATCTGAGCCTTGATTTCCTCAACCATCTCAGGGGTGAAGAATACCTCTTTGTTGCGGCATTTGAAGGTCCAGGTGGTTTTGTAGTCACTGAACTGGTGGTAGATAGCCTGACCCATGGAGAACTTGTACATGTCGTTCTCAAGCAGGCTTGAAATAATCTTGGGTAGTTTATTTTCTGGCATAATATTTTTATTGTTTATATTTATTGTGAATTCAATTTTCCCATCTTAACGCAAAAACGGCATTGGAGTGCTATTTTTCTGGATAATTTGTCCTAAATACGTGACCGGTCACAAATGTGAGGATTATCTCAGAATCATACTTTGTATAATAAAAAAACACCCTCATAAAAATTTCTGAATGTTTATAAATCAAATAGATATTCACCATTCTGGAAAAAAATAGAGCCTTATTTTCCGACCCTGAAATTACAGCCTTATGATCTCTGCCTCGCTGGAGGAAAAATGACACAGAGTAATTTGGCAAAATCAGATCCTAAAAACATCTACCTTATGGTGATGAGTTTCAATATCTGCTGGTTTATTGTGAATTTCTTTTTCACTGACCTGTTTTTTATGTTTTTAAACGGCATTTTTTTGTGTTTTACCACTATAGCCTGTATTGTATTTTTAGGTTTTGAGGAGTTTTATTTTGCATCCAGAAATATTTCATCATTTTTTGAAATTTCTGTTAAAAAACTGCATAAAAAGCTAAATAATGAAAGATTTTCGTTTAAAAACCGTAAATTTTCCTCAGATCCTGTTTATCTTGGAGTTGGCTATGAGTTCAAACCGAAGCACAGCCGTGAACTCCATTCTCTTTTAGATCTCGGTCTGTCCGGCTCAAACGGTCCCAATCAGGGAAGCTTTCAGATTCATAACCTTGGAAAGTCAAAGGATATCTTTACTCATGTAAAAGATCTTGAAGGTCATACCCTGATTTTCGGAACTCCCGGCTCAGGCAAGACCAGATTCTTTGATCTGCTGATTTCTCAGGCTATCTACAGAAATGATGTGGTTGTAGTTATTGATCCTAAAGGCGATACTGATCTTCTTGAAAAAGCCCGCAGAGCAGCTCAAAGTCTCGGCAGGCGTTTTGAGGTCCTGGATACCTATACTCTTGAAAACAATACCTCGGCCTTCAATCTTTTAGGCTCTTCCTTTAAGCCCACAGAGATTGCCGACCGTCTGACCTCGCTTTTAGATTCAAAATCAGATTTCTCCAACTATGCCTCGGAGGCTATCTGTGCGGCTGTAATTTCTCTGAACTATATGAGAAAACCGGTCACCATCTCCTCCATTAAAAACGCCATGACCCTTAAGGCTTATTTTCAGGCTTTTCTGACAAGACTAATCAGCTATGCCTTTGAGAATAACTCAAAGGAGGCATTAGATAAGCTTATTGCCTTCTTCCTTAAAAGTAGAATTCCCTTTTCTGATTTTCCAAAGCTTGAAAAATATATGGCAGTTACAGGTAATCCAGCCGGAACTTCAGATTCAGATGGCGCTGAGAGTAGCGAGAACTCAGATGAAGAGGGGGCTTGCGATGAGGTGAGTTCAGGTAAAACTTTAAAAAAAGTGAAAAAGAGTACTACCAGAAAGGCCTCCTCTGCCTCATCCTCCGATCCGTATTCCGGTACCTTAAAGACCAAGGCTCGTTCTCTCTATCAGATTTATGAGTTCATCCGTTCTCAGAACCGTAACAGCTCTCCTGCCGAGGAAGAGTTCGAGCATCTTTATTCCATGTGCTGCAAGGATGAGACCTATTTTATAAAGGTGTCCTCCTCGGTTAATCCGATTATGAGCTCATTATCCATGTCCTCGCTTAGTGATTACTTTTCAAAGGAGAGCGGAGCCATCAGCATCCGTGATATCTACATGTCAGATGCAGTGTTCTACGTCTCCCTAAATGCCCTCAAAAACTCTCTTCTGTGTGCCTATGTGGGTAAGCTAATCCTCTCCGATCTCTGCTCCTTCTGCGGTGATATCTACGCGAGAAACCACTCAGGTCCAAATATCAGTATTTTTGTGGATGAGGCTGCCGAAGTCTGTAACGAATATCTGGTGCAGCTTTTGAACAAGGGGCGTGGTGCCAGAGCGGCTGTTACTCTGGCAACCCAGACACTCAGTGACTTTAAAAAGAAGTTCGGCTCAGAGTACGCCGCGACTCAGTTTATCGGTAACTGCAACAACATGATTGCCCTGAGGATCAAGGATGCCGATACCGCTAAAGCCTTTACCTCAACACTGCCAAAAACTTCAGTTTACCGCAGCTCAAAGGCGGTAGCCTCCCGCTATGACGTTTACACCAGAGGTATCAGTGAGTCCTGCAATTACGGAGTATCAGCAGGGGAGGCGCCAATCTTTCCAGACTCCGCACTGATGATGCTTCCTAACTTTGAGTATGTGGCAAAGCTCAATGACGGACGTTTCATTAAGGGCGTCATCCCAGTGGTAACGGCTGAATAGGAGGTTCTGTGCTTTTTTATATTATTGAAAAGACATTCCTTTTCGTCTTGGCCATGGTGCTGCTCTCTTTGCTGATGATCGGTGCAGATTTCAGAAGCGAACCTTCGGCAACCTTTATCTATCCGGAGATGGATACTCTATACAACTGTTTTTCCGAGGTGTTTGTATCAAGGCTTAAGACTGTTCATACACTGGTTTCACCCTTTGATTTTTTAAGAAACACCGTGCTATATGACATGCTGAGTTTAAGTCTGATGCGCTTTATATTTCTGGTTTACGGACATCCCCACATCCTCCTGCAGGTTCTGTTTTTAGGTGTAAATTTTGGTTATGCCCTGCTAAGTATGTTACGCCGTTCTATGTTTTCTTTAAAAAGCGCTGTATCTGTTCTTTTGTTTTCTCTCAGGCTCCTTAAATACCTGACTGTTTTTCTGTTCTTTCAGTGTTTTTGTGATCTGATTTATCTGACAGCCTGTGTGCTCCTTTTATGGTTATTTGTTCTGGGCATCAGATTTGCCGTGATTTTCTTTGTAGGCTAGATTCGTGCCTTAGTGAGGCTTATATGTTTGAATTTATTAAAAATCTGTTTAAAACTTCAGAACCGAATGTTCTTATTTCAAGGCAGGTCATTTCTCTTGAGGACAATAAATTTGACGACGGTTCAGTATTCTTCTCATCTGAGGGAGACTGTGTGAGACGGGTTAAATCCACAGATGAGCTCATGGAGAAGTATGGCTTTCTGATTGAGCTTATAAAAAACCGGGCCTTAAGCTCCGACAGTTTTATTGATTATGATCTGGAGATCCTGCCGGTAATAAGACGCTTTATCAGCATAGTAAATGTTGCTCCCTCCGATCATACTCTTAGCAATGTCTTTTCCTCAGAGCTTATACGTCAGGCTCTGCTGGGAATACTCAGATTCTCGGATATCTACAATAAATCCTCTCTGGCGGTTTCAACCGGCAGTCAGAATTTCTTTGAGAGTTTCTATCTGATGCTGACTCTCTGCCTGTACCGTTTCTACAACCGTTTCAGGATTACAACTCCAGGCGGAAATTATGAGTTTCGTCTTTTCAGACATGATTCCCTGGAGGAGTTCATAAGAATTCACAGGGCTACCCATCTGAGGTTCTATCAAAGAAAAGCCTTTGATCCTGAGATTACCTTTGACAACTGCTTTATGCATCTGGCAGCAAAGTGTATCAGGACTCATGAGTGTCTGAAACGATCTCCTGAATATCTTAAGATCAGGAGTCTGACCACTACTCTGAGTTTTTCAAGGGATGAGCTGCGCTTTAACTCCCCTGACAGGAAGCCTGAGATAGATAATCTCTTTTTAATGGAGAACAGTCTTAAGAAAATGCTGCTTAAGGCAGATGAAATCAGTTCCTATCTGTGTGCCCACGAGGGCGGTTTTGTGCTGGATCTGGGGCTCTATTTAAGACGTTTTTTATCCAGTGGCATCATCAGCGACAAGACTCAGGGGACCTTTGTGCTGAAAAATGGCTTTGTTATCGAGGAAGGCTCAACTGCCCACTATCTTATTTACAAGGCCGTGGAGCGTTATTATACAGATTTGAACTTTTTTGCTGATTTTAACGAAAATCCGCAGAATTTTGACCTGAAAAATGAATTTTCAGCACAAAATGATGAAAATTTCAGTCAAATTACTCAGGATGATCGAAAAAAGAATTTCTATGAGCTAATTCTGAACAGTGAATATCTGTTTTCTAATCTCTATAAAAAGAAATCCCGCTGGCTCTCCCTGCTTAAGGGGCGTAAAACCTATCTGGTAAAGGGCTTTGAGATTTATTTTGAAAATAATGTCAAAAAACTTACCTCCGAGCCCTACATGGTGGTGGAGCTTCGCAGTATGGCCGATCCTGGTCCGCTATTAAAGACTCTGCGCTGTACTACACTGCGCTCCTATGATCCGACCTATATTGAGTTTAAACCGATGAAAGGCCCTCTGCATTTCTGTTTTTTAGGCGAGCCTCTGGATACTCTTGTAGAGTTTGACAGAATCCGTTTTTCGGTAAAACCTGATGAGAAAGCTCCTATGGTCAGAAGAGCCTCGGATGAGGAAATAGACGAGTATCTTCTGGACAGAGATTCGACAATGGCTGATAGCGCAGAGGAGGAGTCCGTTTCTGTAAAAACAGAAAATAACTCAAAGCGTGTGAAAACTTCATCAGCTGATAATGGTAGAGCTGCTGATGAGGTTCGTTCCTCCGGTACAAGGATAGTTTCAGTAAGAACCTCTTCATCCTCAGGTCGCAGCGTGACCTCAAGGAGTAAAAAGACAAATGCTGACAGTGCTGAAGAGTCAGCCTCCAATGAGGTCATCTCCGATAAGACTGCCTCATATACACCTGAAACAGAGCCCTCCTCCAGCTCCATGTCTACAGAAGAGCTCTGTGAGCTTGAGAAGGCTTTAATCTCAAATTTCAATAACGAGCATAAGCTTGAGACTGAGGCACAAAAAGTCTCGGATGATAAAGCATCTGCTGTTAAAAGCCGTCGCCGATCTGCCTAGGAACACATAGATGTTTTCATCCTTTATAAGCCGACTTCTTTCCTTTAGAGAGGAGTCTGCTCCTGCTTTTAACTCTAAACTGCGCTTAGGGGAAGAGCAGAGCTTTGACTCAGATCTGTGGAGACTCTCTGGTCAGAACTTTGCTTCTGCTCCAAAAGGCTTTGTCTCTGGCAGGAGACGTACAGCTTTCAGAAGACTGTTCTCTTATGGAGATAAGTCCTATGAGGATAACCGCTTTGAGGATTATAAGCTGCTGCTTAAGGATGGCAGTGAACTTTTTGAGACTCTGCCTGTAAAAAAGCTTTTAGAGCACAATCAGGATCTTATTGTTTCCATCCGTGAGCGCATAAGACTTGATGACAGGCTTTATTTTAGGTACGTGAAGCCGGCCATTCTGACTCTTGCAAAAACCGTATTTAATGCACCTGCCTCCCATGTGCTACATGATTCTGACTGTGGTGGTTTATTCAGGCATTCACTTTTAACGGCGCTTCTTTGCCTGGATTCTGCCCGCAGATTTGAGTGTTTTGAGAAGATTCTCTGTGAGGATTACGAAAGACTCGAGGTCTTTTTTCTGATCTTAGCTCTTATGCATGATGTGGGGAAGATAATCTCAGATTATGAAATCACTACTCCAGGGAACAGATATGTCTTTGCAACTGATGCAGTTTTAGAAAATACTCTTGAGGACTTTGCCAGAAAGCATCGAGCGTTATATCTTCGGTACCACTTCAAGGCAGCCCGCTCCAAGGTTCATGATCAGATTTTCTCAACTCTTATGCTGCAGTACCTTAATGCAAATCCAAAGCTTACAGGCTTTTTATCCTGTGTCAGACGCCCTGATGGTTCTGAGATAAATCTGTATCGGGAACTTATTGATTTTAATCATAAATCAGAGTTTTATGAAGTTCTGAAAGCTGCCGATTCCAGAGCCTGCTGTGCCAGTATCAGCCGTTTCTCATCCCTGTATGGCGCAGGAGAGTATCTTTTATCCCTGTTTTTAAACGAGAGGATTGATCCTGCCTTAGATGGTTTTTACAGATTAAAAAACGGCTATCTGGTGGAGCATGGTTCTGAGGCCTACAGGGCTTTAGCGGTTGCCGTTGATCTTTATGGGGAGATAGGTCAGAAGGCTTCAAGTTCACTGTCCTTTTATGAGGATCACGACCTATCCGAGACCCCCGTTGTTTTAAGAGATCACCGTCAGCGCAGCTATGAAGTCAGTCCTGCCTTCAGGAAAAAGCTTTTAGGCTGTGATTATGAAACCTATGCCGGTATCAGTTCGGATGTACTTATCTTCAAGCGGGAGTCTTTCTTTAAAAAAATGGCCTCTACCGGTTTTCTGGTTAAAAAAGGCTATATCTCCTGCTTTAACTGGAATGAAGTTAATCTCAACGGAGAAAAACGCTATGTTTACGGTTTCTGTATCAATACCGGAAGCAACAGCGGAGATAACTGCTATTCCCTGGTGGATCTGGAATTTGACCGGCTTATAAAACAGCTAAAAAAATCCATTCGTGTGGATAATATGGAGAATATAACCTCCTTTTGTTTCAATAAGGGAATGAATCTTAACAAGGTGCTGCCGCATCTGAATGATCCTGATTATCTGGACAGAGCCATTGACAAGACATCATTAAAGTTCAACCTCTATACCGGCATCAGAGCCTCTGAACGTATCCGTCAGAAAAAGTAGAAAATCACAAAAAGAGTTTCCTTTTGTTATCTGATAGAAGATGAAAAGCTGACTATAGGCTGTTAACTTCTAGGATTATATTAGGATAGATGATCTGTAGAATAAAAGTTTTTACCAAACACTTTATCTATTTGACTGAATAACTATCTTTAGGAAGCTCTTGCGGTAGGGGAGAGCTCTGATAATCGTAGTTAATGGCTCTTTAAGATTAGGATTTTTTCAGAAGAGCTATTAACCACAGTAAAGAATGATCCTTAAAATAAAGATCCTTGTTTTTATCCAAAAAATAATAAAATACTCTTCTGTTTTGAACTGTATGCGTGATCTTGTGGTCAGATCTAGTGTATTGGTAATCAAATTATTTCCCCATCAGGGGACGAAAACCTTAAAGTAATTCTGTCCCTGAATACGCTGA
>NZ_CACVSS010000084.1:0-8521 GCF_902756765.1 uncultured Succinivibrio sp.
AAAAAAATACTTGCTACATTTCTAAATTATCTTTTGTTGTAAATAGTCCTCAAATCAAATACAGAATAGAAATTTTACAAATTTTTATTCTGTATTTTTTTTACGTCATGTTATATGGTTTTATATTATTTTTTACAATTTTTCAACGGTCATAAAAATACCTCTAATGCCTTATAAATAAAGCGATAAATCTTAAAAAAATAGCTTGATAATATAACACAATGTTATATAATAATAGATAGAAAATGATTAAAAGATATAACACAGTGTTATAAAGGAGAGGACTTATGAATGAAAAATTGGTTGCACAGCTTAACAAAACTTTAAGGGTAAAAATAACACTTGCTACTCTTAAAGAAGTTTTTGCGTATCTATTCGCTCTTAGAGCTACAGGAGCAATCAATATGCTTGCTGGTGCACAGTACCTTGAAAAAGAGTTCTCCTTTAATCACCGTGACGCTGTTTCTATTCTTATCTTCTGGACTAAGAACTTTAAAAAAGTAACTGAAAGCGAGGGTTAATACAATGCTGACAGCAGATGATAAGAAAATACTATCAGGCTGGGGAGTTCCAAAAGAGGACTTTGCTCAAATCAGTGAGGCTACAGGCAGAAAGACTAAGCTAATTCTATCTGATATGGCTCAAAGCGAAAAGAATACCAAATGCATATCACACGCAGAGGCTAGAAAAATCCTAGGACAGAAAACCTATCTGTCGGGGATATGCCGTTCAGCTTTTCACTGGACCTGTTCAAGAGAATCTGATGATCTGAAATACAGTGTTTTCTTCGATTCATCAGCACTTTTCAAGTAATAATAAAGGAGAAGAAAAATGACAACAAATACCAGCGAACAGAAGAAACAAATCACAGATTATCAGTACGAAAGTCAGGTGTCTTTTATTAAAGACAGAACAGAACAGCTCATTGCCGAGATTAAGAACTGTTATCACAACCTCGACAAATGCCAGCATAAAGAAGAAATGAGAAAACAGTTTGGGCATTACGCTGAAAACAGTCTTTTTGAACTTGCTGATTGTCTTACAGGTTTAGACGGTAATGATCGACAGCTAGGACTCGATTTTGAAAAAACAAACAAGATTTTACCAATGAACTTTTAAATAATTGGAAAGGCTTTCAGATGCAACTTCTAATCAATGATGACTGTTTCAATTACCTACCTCTGATCGAAGATAAATCAGTAGATATGATCCTGTGCGATCTTCCTTATGGCAACACACACTGTAGCTGGGACAGTCCTCTTGATTTAACCGCATTATGGAAAGAGTATGAAAGAGTCATCAAAGATCATGGGGCAATTCTCCTGTTTGCACAATCTCCTTTTGACAAGATTTTAGCCTGCTCAAACCTTAAGCTGTACCGTTATGACTGGATTTGGGAAAAGACCAATGCTACAGGTCATTTAAATGCTAACCGAATGCCTCTGAGAGCACATGAAAAAATACTTGTGTTTTACAAAAAGTTGCCTGTATTCAATCCTCAAAAGACGTTAGGTCACAAGCCTGAGAATCATTACAGAAAATATATTGCAACTCAGAATCGTACACAGATTTACAAGCAACAGACTAAGGAGATTACAGGTGGCGGTGAAACTTCAAGATACCCCCGTGATGTGCTCCTGTGTCCTTCGGAAAAACAGCATAATAATCTGCACCCAGCTCAAAAACCAGTTGCTCTACTTGAGTATTTAATCAAAAGCTATACTTCAAGCGGTGATCTTGTCTTGGATACCTGTATGGGAGCTGGTAGCACTCCACTTGCCTGTAAGAACCTCAACAGGAACTACATAGGCATTGAAAAGGATAGAGATATATTTAGTATCGCAGAAAAGAGGTTAGCCTCATAGGAACAAAGATGAGACAAAGTAAGCAGGAACTTTTAAAAAGGGTTATTCAGACAAAATACTGCACAGATAAGCTGATTCGTTCATTAAAAGAAAGTCTGAATGAGTTCATTGTTGAGGAACATTCTGAAGAGGATTACGACAGGTTGTTTGAACAGATTGAGTATATTGCAGAGGAACTGCTTCCTGTACTTGAAAAGATGCGACTAATATGGACTAATCGAACAGTTGAAAAAAGTGAAGTTATCACATACGAAACAAAGCAGTAAAAATACCCCCTAAATTAAAGAAAAGGTACAACCGCAGCATTATAGAATCTTCATAAAAATTTCAATTGCAGTACAAAGGAAATAAACATGAAGCCACTAACAGATATGAATGAGATTAACACCAGACTAAAAGGTTCAAAAGCACTTCATTCTTTCTGTAAGGAAATTAAAGACAAGAGAAATAAAGCACACAAGTACACAATGACATGGTACGAGCTGGCATCAAAAGAGCTGATGGTTCATGCCAAAAGCAACACAGGAGATGAATATATTCTTGTGGAGAATGCTGTCGAGGGATACAAGTTGGCTCTGAACATGGCAATTAGATAGGAGAAATGTTCATGTGGAATGAAAGAGAAAAAACAGAAATAACAAATCTGATAAAGCACTTGAGCGAAGTGACAAAGATAACAAAAGACGTGACTTTGGAAGTTAATTTTGATGATGAGGAAGTTCTGATGCTGAATCACGATGGAAGGATTCTAAGACATATAGACATCAGCGGTGACAGTGCCTACGGTGTGCTTAAAGACGTGATGAAGTACGTAATCAGATAGTTTTGCAGAATTGATTGAAGGCTTTGCTCATTGTGCCATAAACACTGGGTTGTTGAATGGGACGATTTCTTAAACTTTGTTAGTCAGTCCCCATTAAACGAAACAAAGTAGGCTTTGTTCATTGAGCCAGATCAATGAACCAACGAAAAGTTAGACCTAATCAAAAGACTTGTTATTGTGTTAGAAAAAGCTTTTCAAGAAATGATTAAACAATTTTCGCAATAACAATTTTGGGTGGAGTTTTAGATGAAAGCGAAGTATAGAAAGTTCGCCATAGGTCGAGGAAAGTATTCTTTTTGGTTGAGATATAGACAAACTTTAACAAAGTCTGTAATCGAACACTCAAAGATGATAAACACTTGTTTGAAGCAACAACATAAAAAAGAGGATTATTACCACTCCCAGAGACGGAAAAGAGTTAAGGATTATTTGATAAGAGAGACGTGTTCTCATTGAGTTTGGAAAATGAATAATACATATATTGCAAAGATTGAAGTTGATTCTACAGAATTAAACATGATTATTACATCTCTAAAATCAACAAGAAGAATACATAAAGACAATGTTGAAAAATTAAATGAACTCATTGAAAACTTAGAGGAAGTTAGAGATACAAATGAGGAAGATTACGACTCATTTGATAATGAGTTTTAATCTTTTGGAGTTAAAAAAATTCAGTAACAATTAACGATATTGAAATAATGCAGTTCATCATTAAATAAGATTCAATCAAAGGAGAAGAGAAATGGTTAAGAAAAATATGACATTAAGAAAAAATGAAGTTCACTTCTACTTGGTGATTTCTTATGAAACATATAAACAATGTCTAATGGCATCTCCTAGTCTTTCCTTTTTTATGAGTTGTAAGAGTGCTCCCGTAACACAAAAGAGTGTTCTTGAAATTTACAATCAGAAAATGATTCATTTCTTCTACAGAAAGCTAAGTATCACCAAATGGGGAGAATCACTTCAGAAACTCAAACAGACTCTTGATGGAAAGGAATTTGAATATGCACAGATCAATTCTGACGGAACAACTGAACATATTGCAACATTCACCGATGAACCAAAGTTCTTAAATCTGCAGATCAGCTTTGAGTCAAAATATAAATTTCAGAAAGTTGCATAGTGTAGTAAAGGGTAAAAAATGAGGTTCATAGATAAAGTCAAACATTTTATTGAAAAACAAAAAAAAGATAGAAGAAGGTATAAAAATGTTTGTAAAGGATTTCGTTAATCTGCTTAAGCCTGAGGTGAATGTCAGATACAGAGGCGTAAACAACTCTCAGTCTGGATTTAAGCATTATGACAACCCAGAGAAGCTGGGACTGATGGTATTTGATTCAGTTGTAAAAATCGAAGGCAATACAGTTGATATTTTTGTAAAGTCGGAGAATATACGACCATTTCTGGACTTTGAAGAATTTTCAAGTGTTACAGGGTACAAACTTGGAGACACTATCTCCTTTAGATTTAGCAGAAGACCTGTTGATGAATGCTCCATGAGAATAACAGACTACAAGGACAGGAAACTGTGGAATCATGATGATACATATCTTGGCTTTGATGCTCATTTTCTGCATGAGTACAGGAAGAATGGTGAATGGCTGCCTTTTGGTGTGGTAATTAAATGAAAGCCAGAGAAATACTGAAAGTCTTTCAGGAAGATTAGTAAGCGAAGATAAATTCAAGAAAACCTTTGTTAACGGAGAGGCTAAATAAGTGAGATACGAACCTTCAACAAGAGCTGAACTCATAGAACTGGTCAGAGATTTATCTATCTGTCTTGGAGATATTGACACTTCAAAGATAACCGATATGTCCTCTCTGTTCTGGCAATCTTTTCGTACTGACTATACTGGAATAGAGTCTTGGGACGTTTCAAATGTGACAAACATGGAAAATATGTTTAGGCATGTATTTTTCCTTGAAGCTGCAGATCTAAAAGACTGGGATGTATCAAATGTCAGAAATATGAGAGCGATGTTTACGGGTACTCGCAATTTAACATCTGATCTCAGTGGCTGGGATGTATCCAATGTTGAAGATATGTCATCGATGTTCTACGGTTCAGACTTTAACCAGGATATAAGCAAGTGGAATATCTCAAACGTAAAAAAAATGAGTTATATGTTTGCTGACTCATTTTTTAATAAGCCTCTAAACGATTGGAACGTAAGTAACGTCACCGATATGGTGGCAATCTTCTCTGGTAGTAAATTCAATCAGTCTCTCGATAAATGGGAGATTAACCCAAAGTGCTGTATTGATAAATTTATATTTGCAAGAGTAAGACCTATACAGACTGAGATGCTTCCTCAGAAAGTAAGAGACTTCATTAGTAAACACATGGATGAAGTCTTGGTTGATTATGACGAAACCTTTGACGGAACTATTGTAGATTGTACTGATGATGAAATAGCAAACGGTATCAAGAAGAAAAAGCGCAAAAGAAAGAGTCCTGTAATCAAAAAAAGATATTAAGTGACGGCACTATTGAAATAACACGTTACAGAGAGTTTTAAGATGTCACCTGAATACATCATCACTTCCACAAAGATTAAAGCTGCACTGGTGAAGCATTTACGCTTTGAGAGACAGAAGGCTTGTGTATCTGAATTCAGCCCTATGTCTTTAAGAGATAAGGAAGACGTAGCGACTCTTGATATCAACATGGATGGCATCAAGCAGCTTGACGTATACGAAATCAAAATCTCCTATTCTGATTTTAAGAGTGATTTTCGCAAACAAAAGCATAAGAAGATGCCATATTCTCGTTTCATTTATGTCGTAGAGCCTCACATGGCAGAGAAGTGCGAGCAGTATCTGAAAGAGCATTTCCCTGACTATGGCCTGATGACATTTGATTACAATCCAACCTATAGGATGATTACAGGATTTAAGACAATAATCAGGGCAAAGTCTGACAACAAAACTATTGATAAGGACGATGAGAGAATGTTCTATCTGAGAATGTCATCAATGGCATCTCAGTGTCTTGAGAAAGAAGAACGTATTGAGAATCTTCTGGGGCAGAATAACATATTAAGGCAGGATGCAGACCACAACTATCAGCAGTTCAGAAATGAGTGTGAGTCAAGCGAAATGCGCTATCTGAAAAGAAAACTGAATGACTCCTTAAATGCAATTCTAAGTTTTGACGATATTCTGAACGGTTCGGATGATCTGCCTCATCGATACAAAGAAATACTGCAGAAAGAAAAATATACATTTGATGATATTAAAAAGCTGTTTGAATACTGTAAAGGCAGCACAGATTTCAAAAAGATTGAAGATGAACTAAACTGCCATTAGCAGAAAATAAATGGAGAATTGATGAAAATTGTAATGTCAATTAAGCCTGAATTTGCGAACAGAATTTTCTCTGGTGAAAAAGAATACGAATATCGCAGAAAGCCTTTTAGAAAAAATATATCTTCAGTGCTTGTTTATGCTTCTGCACCCGTGAAGATGGTGATAGGTGAGTTTTCAGTTAAACAAATCATGACAGATAATCCTGAAATAATCTGGGAAAAGACCAGGACGAAATCAGGAATAACTTATGATTATTTCAGACAATATTTCAAAGACAGCAGTCAGGCAACTGCAATTCAAATTGAAAAAGCAGTCAGATTCAACAGACTGCAGCAATTATCAGACTTTGGGATAAAAAGACCACCTCAATCATTCTGCTATCTGGGAGTTGATAAATGAAAGCCAGAGATGTACTGAAAGTTTTTACTGAAGGACTCCTTAAACTGGACTGTGTTAACATAGATTACAAAGATAGCGTAAGTCTCGCTCCTAATGATATCTGCGTATGGTTCATCAATTCTAAAACCAGTAGAACCATTGCGTTTTTTAATAGATGTCCTAAAAACGTTCCATACCTAGATTGTGAAGCTGAACGTTGGAATCTCATTTACAGCGACACCGAAAGAGCTAGACTAGAAATATTCCTGAAAATTATCTAAGGTGAATAATGACAAACACAAACAGTATCTACAATATTCAGAAGATAGTTGGTATCCTCTGTATTCTTGCAACCTTGTCATCTTTTCTAATATTCAGAGACAGGCTCTATCTCCTGTACTTCAACGTGGGTATAACAGTGATCATGTTCTGCACTCATTTTTTCTTTGATTCGTACATGAAGAATTTCTGTAGTGAGGCATATAAAGGAGAAACTCTTCAGAAGCAAAAAGGCTTTTTAGACCAAATTCAGTGGTGCTACGCTATAGTTCTAATATTTGTAATGATTTCATCCCTTCTTGTAAACGATCTTCTTTAATTTTTCTGCTTGGGCATATTCCCCAGCATTAAATTTCTAATCCAGAATTCTCAACTGTTTATCTTTAAGGATAAGAAAACTAAATCCGCCCCAGAAACAGAAAAAATGTATTCATGTTTTTCATACAATGTGTCGCAACTAAGGTTGGATCGCATGAAATACTATTTGTTCTTTGTTTTTCTTCTGTCAGGAACTTTAAGTGCCTGCTGCAATTTTCTGGCAAGAATCTTTTTTCAGAATGTCTTTTCGTATGGTGTATCAGTTGTACTTGGATATTTTGTAGGTATGGCCACAGCATATATGCTGTACAAGGCTGTATTCGGTAATGAAAACACGCAGCTGAGTTCAATTAGAAGATTCATTCTGGTAAATTTAATAGGAATGGCCCAGACATATGTTTTTTCTATGGCATTCTATGAAATTTTCAGCCTGTTCCTGAGATCAAATCATGCTGAAGATGTGTCCCATCTGTTAGCTTTATCAATGCTGTCTATAACATCATATACTCTTCATAAAAACTATACTTTTAGACACAAACTGACAAAAAGAAGAACAATTTAAAAAATTCCCCCTAAGATATACAAAATTAAATTTTTAAGGCTTATAATAAAAGTATCAAAGACAACACGCAGTCTTAAAAGCGTATCTACTTACGTTCGTAAGTAGTTCTTATTCGACCTTTCAGAGGGTACATGGCTATCCTTGAAAGGGTAAAGTTCATGCGATCCTCTTGAATTTTTTTTATTAAATTTTTAGGAGATTTGTATGAATACAGCAACCTCATCTTATTCTTATGGCTATAAGTTCAATGGCCTAAATATCTCAGAAGACGGTACTATTGGTAATGGTGTACGCTTCCAGCGTATCAGACGTGTTACTGGGTACCTTACAGGCGATCTTTCACGTTTTAACAACGGAAAGAAAGCTGAAGAACGAGATCGAGTTAAGCATATGCACGTTTAAAAGGAGAGCAGAAATGAAGTCTATCATTTTGGCACCTTTGATGTGTATTGTGCTGCTTGCCAGTGAGCTGATACTGGTCGGACTGATAGATTTGTCATTTGCAGTTGTTAAGTTTTGCGCTTTTTTCAAAAGAGTTAAGACTGCAGCACAACATCTGATGTAATTGTCAGTTTTATTAATTGCTTTCTGTGTCTTGATTTATTTGATTTATAAGACTTCAAAGTAATTCATAATCAATAAGGCTAACCACGCCTTTTTCTCACCCAATGGGGTTGTTACACCCCAGAGCGGTGAAGTAGCAACTCCATTTTTTATATATAAGGAGTTGCAAATGAATCTTTCATTAAATCCATCTTTTTCACCAGTAAAAAACATACTGGATAACGAAGAACTATTAGTACGCTGTGTTATAGCTTGGGCTATGTCATACGTGCTTACAGGTGTTTTTATTGTCATGTTTACTATGGCAATTAAACATGGATTTTTGCCTTTTACAGTTGAAGAGTTTAAATATGTAGCTCTTACTGCATTAGGCATAATAAGCCTGCTGGGCCTTTATCTTCTTGGTTCCGTTTTATA
>NZ_CACVSS010000085.1:0-13462 GCF_902756765.1 uncultured Succinivibrio sp.
TGCAAGAATTGCTGTACCAGGATCACGCTATGTGGATAACATGCTCCACATTGACAAGTATCAGTCGGTAATGCACCTTGTATCTGACGTACATGCAACCTTGCGAGATGATCTTGATGCTCTGCATGCATACCTTGCATGTATGAATATGGGTACACTCTCAGGAGCCCCTAAAATCAAGGCTCACGAGCTTATCTACAAGTATGAGGGCAAAAAGCGTGGCTCATACGGTGGTGTCGTGGGAATTCTTTCAAATGACGGCTCACTTGACACCTGTATTGCCATTCGCTCAGCTTTCGTTGAGGGTGACAAAGCCTATGTTCAGGCAGGCTGCGGTGTAGTATTCGATTCAGATATCAAGGCAGAATGCCAGGAAACAGTCAACAAGGCAAAATCAGTTTTATGTGCCTTAGCTCTTGCTGATAAGGAGTAGCATCATGGCAAACATTATATTCATCGATAATTTCGATTCCTTTTCCTACAACCTTGTAGATGAGCTTAAGGTTCTTGGTAACAACGTCATGGTATTCCGTAATGATGTGAGTGTGGCAACCATTATGGAACAGGCTAAAAAACAGAGTGAAAAGAATAAGGTCATTATTATGCTCTCCCCTGGTCCATCAGCCCCAAAGGATGCAAATAATCTGCTGCCAATCATAAGGGAGAGCCTGGGTAAATACCCTATGCTTGGAATCTGTCTAGGTCATCAGGCACTAGGCGAGGTTCTTGGAGGCAAGGTTGTAAAGGCTCCTGTAATTGTTCATGGCAAGAGTTCTATGATGCAGCATACTGATAAGCTGTGCTTTAAAAATCTGCCAAATCCGCTGAAGATTGCAAGATACCACTCTTTAGTGGTTGAGGATTTGCCATCTGAAATTGAGATACTCGCTCAGTATGACGGCATGTGCATGTCTCTGTACTCAGAGAAGTACAATGTGCTTGGCTTCCAGTTCCATCCTGAATCCATCATGACAACCTTTGGAAGAAATCTTCTGAAGAATGCGATTGCTACACTGACGGAGTAAACGACTAAGCTTCAACACAATACAGTATCAGCAGTAACTATTACTAAGGTTGCTGCTGATATTCTCCTAGGATTAGGACGACTGACAGAATACGGGCAATCTCTGCGGCTAATTATTTTTCAGAGAATGAATGAGCCTCTCATAAATAGCCGACTGCTCATATCTGTCATCACAGATTCTTTCCCTGGTACGTTTTATAGCTTCGTAAACGTAGGTATGCCCTTTATTAAATGCAGTGCCAATGTCCTTAAATGACAGATTCGGAATCAGATCGTTAGCCAGAGTCATCGCCATTGAACGAGCATAGGATACATTCTTATTTTTTGCTGCAGACTCAATTGAATCTACAGTTACACCATATTCTTCAGCCACCTGTTCCTTAATTGTTTCAATGCTGATTTAACGGCTATTGCTTTCAACCAGATCCGAAAGTAACTTAACCGCATCATTATAGGTAATCCTATTAGCGGTGACTTCAGACAGAGTCTTTAAAGTTTTGACTGCGCCTTCAATAGATCTGACGTTGTATCTGATTTTCTGTGCAATATAGTCCACGACAGGCTGATCCAGTTTAAGTTTTTGTTCCTTACACTTCTGCCATGTAATTGCGACACGGTTCTCATAGGAAGGAGGTAGAATCTCTGTGCATACTCCAGAACCAAGTTCTGAGATTATTCGAGGAGGAATATTCTTAAAACTACCGACAGGCTTAGAGGATGTCATAATCAGCTGTTTTCCTGGTTCATCAAGATAATTATCGATAATCTTAAAGAAAGTCTCTCTTGATCTCTCGCCTTTGGTGAGAGTCTGCAGATCATCAATTATAAAAACATCATGCTGTAATATTGAATCCTCAAAACTTACCTGATTATCTACATAGGATGATTTTGCCATTGATTCAACAAAAAGCCTGATAAATTCCTCTGCACGAATGTATAGCACAGATAATTCAGGTCTGTTTTTTTTAATTCTGTTTGCAATCGCCATTGCCAGATGGGTCTTGCCAAGCCCTGTACTTCCATACAGAAATAAAGGATTGTAGTCTTCATCACCTGGATTTTCGGCTATCTTCTGCGCAATTTCATAGATATTTGCATTCTCAGGATCAGTTACATAGTTTTCAAATGTCTTATCTGGGTTGATGTTGTCAGTGTTTCGACTAGGATTAGAATTTTCTGTCATCCGTGAATGCTGAAATTCACCTGACAGGAGAAGTTTTATTCCAAGATTGGTGTTATCTGTTATTCTGGCAATCTCCATATATAGAGCAGGTACGTACTCAAATATAAGTTTCTTAACGAAATCGTTATTACAGATAAAACACAAGTCTGAACAGGTAATATTAATTGATGTCTGTAGTTCGATAACATCTAAGGCAGCCTTCTTTAGAGGATCGTTAATTTGTTGTTTACATCTTTGAATAGCTTCATGCCAGACCTGTTCCAAATCCATAAGAATATCTCCCGACAGAACATTAAACTTTCTATTAAATTGAGCTTACATTTGAGATCCGACGATATAAGTGGATTTTTATCTTTCAGCTTATATCAAGTTTAAAGACTAGGTATTCTAGAATTTGGAACTTTATTTTTTTGTCGATTAACTCCTTAAGTAGATATTGTCGATAACAACAGTTATTTTGAGGTTTACACATTCTTTCGCTTTCTTTCGCTTTCTTTCGCTTTCTTTCGCTTTCTTTCGCTTTCTTTCGCTTTCTTTCGTTTTCTTTCGCTTTCTCTTGTTTTCTCTCTTTCTTTCTCTATAATAAAAGAAGAAAGAGATAATAAGGAAAACAAAAATGGCAAATAAAGAAAACGTAGATGTCGAATATAAGAGAATGTATGTTCAGGAACTGCGTAAAGATATCATTGCATTTGCAAATACAGAAGGAGGAACTCTCTATATAGGAATTGCCGATGATGGCTCTGTAATTGGAGTTGAAGATTCTGATGAGACGATGCTTCGACTAGCAGGAAGCTTAAAAGACAGCATAGCGCCTGATATTATGCCATTTGTTCAAATAAGAGCTATAGAGAAAGAAAATAAAACAATTATCACAGTAGATGTTGCGACAGGTTCTGCTAAACCATATTACTTGAGAGAAAAAGGACTAAAACCTCAAGGAGTTTATGTTCGAAGAGGAACATCATCTCAACCTTTAAGTGAAGATGGCATTAGAGATATGATTGTTGAGTCCTACGGTAAATCATACGAAACAGGTCGAAGTCTTAATCAGGATCTCACCTTTACTAAGCTACAGCAAGAGATGGCAGACAGAAATTTGGAATGCGGTAATGTTCAGATGAGAACACTGAACATGATTGGAGAAGAAGGCCTTTACACTAATCTTGCCCTACTGTTATCAGACCAATGTGAACACACTTTAAAAATAGCTGTTTTTCAGGGGACCGATGATGTCATATTCAGAAACCATCAGGAATTCAGCGGTTCCTTACTGACACAGCTTGAAGATGGATACAATTTTATAGATAAGAATATTGCAGTCAAATCAACAATTGAAGGACTAAGACGCGAAGATGTTAGAGATTATCCTCTTGCGGCAGTCAGAGAAGCATTACTAAATGCAATAATTCATCGAGATTATAGCTTCACTGGAAGCACATTAGTAAACATATATGACGATAGAATTGAGTTTGTATCTCTAGGAGGACTTGTATCTGGTCTATCTATGGAAGCTGTAATGATGGGAGTTTCACAGTCCCGCAACGCAAATCTTGCAAATGTATTCTATAGACTAAAACTGGTAGAAAGTTACGGAACCGGAATAAAACGAATCATGGCGCTATATAAGGAAAGCCAGAAACAGGCTAATTTTGTTTCAGCTCAGGGCGCCTTCAAAACAACAATATTTAACCTTAACTTTAAAGCCAAGCAGGATAATGTAGCAAACTATCAACCGGATGCTGAAAAAGATATTATTTTAAAACTTGCGAAAAATAAAAAAACAATTACCCGTAAGGATGTAGAAGAAGCATTATCTGTTGGTTCAACAAAAGCATATGCCTTATTAACAGAAATGTGCAAAAAAGGAATGCTAACTGTTAGGAAAGCAGGCAACAAAACTCATTACATGCCAACATAACAAGTAAAAAAATCCTGCACCAAAAAGCGATAAATAATGCTAATTTTTAGTGCAAATCAAATTTTTTTATGGTTAATATAAAATTCACATTTACTTTTATAAAAATTTGTTTAATATAAAAACATAGAGTAACAAAAGAGATAAAAAATGACACATTCAGTACAGATTACATTTAAGGCATCATGGTGGCACCTCGCAACGTAGCGGGGATTTTGTGTTTGTACTAACGAAAAGATTCAGATGAAAAACCCGCAAGTAAAATTGCGGGTTTTTTCGTATATACAGGTTGAAATTCACATTAGGAGTCTGATTATGAACTCATTACTAGAAAAGTTATATGCAAAAGAAGATCTTTCCTTTACCGAGACCAACTTAATCTTCAAGGATATCTTCGCTGGAAAAATAGATCCGATTGTATTCGGATCTCTTCTAACCTCCCTCAAGATGAACGGCTATACTGCTGATGAAATCGGCGGAGCTGCAACCGCAATGATTGATGCTGCCCTTCCATTCGAGCGTGAACGCAGCATCGATACCGGTGAAATCGTAGGTACCGGCGGCGACCGTTTAAAGACCATCAACATTTCTACTATTTCAGCCTTTGTCTGCGCAACCTTAGGTCTTCATGTAGCAAAGCACGGTAACACTGCAGTTTCCTCAAAGTCAGGCGCATCAGACGTTTTAACCGAGCTTGGATATAACATCAGAGCAGAAGAGAATGTAACCAGAAGATGTCTTGAAGAGGAAGGCTTTGCATTCTTCTTCGCTCAGAAATACCACACCGGCATGAAGTACGCTGCTCCTGTACGTAAGGCACTAGGAACCTCAACCATATTCAACATTCTAGGACCTCTGACCAACCCAGCACGCGTAAACTATGAGCTATTAGGCTGCTATGACGTAAATCTTCTGGAAACACTGGCAAGAAGCCTGAAGCTAACCGGTGTACAGAGAGCCATGGTAATCAACGGCAACGGCATGGATGAGATTTCAATCTTCGGTGAAACCCATGTATCAGAGCTAAAGAAAGACGGCTCAATCAAGAACTATGTTCTGACCAATGAAGATTTCGGAATCAGGGGGAACTTCAGACAGGAAGATCTTGTAGGCGGTTCACCTGAGGAGAATGCGCGCTCAGCCCGTGCGGTATTGGAGGGTAGAGGCACCGATGCTCATAATGCCGTGGTTGCAGCCAATGTATCAGCAATGCTTTATCTTGCTGAAAAAGTAAACAACTTCAAAGACGGTTATGAGATGGCCTATGACACCATTCGTTCAGGTCGTGCCATTGAGAAGCTTGAAACCATCACCAGAATGTCAAATTCATAATTAAGGATAAAAGATGTTACATACAGAACCACTGAGCAGCGAGGCAAAAGCTTACCCAGGACTTAATTATGAAGGCATTGAGGGTACAGTACTGGCTACCATCATCAACCGCAAGGTTGAGGATGTAAAAGAGATAAATCCTCAGGGCAGCCGAACTCTTCCTAAAGTATCCTTTAAGAACAGTCTGAAAAGAAATTCAAGAAACTTCATCCTTGAGTGCAAGCAGTCCTCCCCTACCTTAGGAGATTTCTGCAGGGATTTTGATCTGGATAAGCTGATTACCTGTTATGAGAAACACGCATGTGCAATCTCTGTTCTGTGTGAAAAACATTTTTTTAAAGGTTCAATTGAATATCTGAAGTTTGTGAAGGCAAAGACCCATCTTCCAGTACTGTGCAAGGACTTTATTATCTGCCGAAAGCAGCTTGATGAGGCTTACATTGCAGGCGCAGATGCCGTTCTTTTAATGCTGAGTGTACTCTCAAAGGAAAAATACCAGGAGCTTTATACCTATGCCAAAGAACTGGGACTGGATGTTCTGACCGAGGTTGACGGCAGAGATGATGCTCTTTACTGCAAAGACCACCGAATCGACATGCATCAACAACCGTGATCTCAGAACCCTGACCATCGACCTTAACAACGCGAGAGAGCTGTCAGCTATCTTTGATGAGAATACCATCGTGGTTTCTGAGTCTGGAATTAAGGAGCACAAAGATCTTATTGACTTAAAACCAATAAAAAACTTCCTCATAGGTTCTTCTCTGACCGGAGACAGCGATGTTGAGTTCAAGGCTAAATCCATGCTTTACGGATTAAACAAGGTCTGTGGTCTTACCACTAGAGAGGCGGTTGAGTGCTGTGCAAAGAATAATGTAAGTATCGGCGGTCTTATCTTTGCAGAAAAATCACCACGCTATGTAAGCGTAGACAAAGCCAGGGAAATCACAGCGGACTATAAGAACGAGCTGAAGTTTGCAGGAGTCTTTGTGGATGAGACATTAGAGAACATGGTAAGAACCGCAAAAGAGGTTGGTCTTAGCTACATTCAGCTGCACGGCAGTGAAAGTCCTGAGCTTATTGAAAAACTGCGTGAAGCTCTGCCTCAGATCAGAATTATAAAAGCCATCAATGTAAAATCAGACTCTGATTTTGCTCTTATTAAAAAATACGACCGTCTCTGCGAGCTCTTTATTCTGGACTCAGCCTCCCCTGGTTCCGGTTCAAGCTTTGACTGGAACTCAATTCCACAAACCGTAAATCGTGAAAAAATCCTGCTTTCAGGAGGAATTGGACCAGATAATGTTGAGCTTGCCCTAAAACAAGGCTTTCTGGGACTGGATTTGAATTCTAAACTGGAAAAAGTTAAAGGTATAAAGGATATCAAACTGATTAACGAAGTCTTTAACACCATCAACAGATACTAAAAGATAAAAAAAAGAATAAATACGGAGTAATAAATGACTATCTTAAATCCATTTTTTGGAAAATACGGCGGACAGTATGTTCCAGAGGTTTTAATCCCTGCCCTGGACGAACTTGAGAAAACCTTTGTTGAATGCAGAGATGATCCACAGTTTCGACAGGAATTATCCGATCTTCTGAAAAAATACGCGGGTCGTCCTACCCCTCTTACTCTGTGCAGAAACCTGACCAAGGGAACCAAGACAAAAATCTTCCTAAAGCGTGAAGATCTGCTTCACGGCGGTGCCCATAAGACCAATCAGGTGCTAGGACAGGCACTTCTGGCAAAGCGCATGGGCAAAACCAGAATCATCGCTGAGACCGGAGCCGGTCAGCACGGTGTGGCAACTGCGCTTATCTGTGCTCTTTTAGGCTTTAAGTGCCGTATCTATATGGGAGCAGTAGATACAGAGCGACAGAAGCCAAACGTATTCCGCATGAAGCTTATGGGAGCTGAAGTTGTACCTGTATCAGTAGGTGCTGCAACCTTGAAGGAGGCCTGCAACGAGGCACTTCGTGACTATGCGGCAAACTTTGAGAATACCCACTACATGATTGGTACCGCAGCAGGTCCGCACCCATTTCCAACCATTGTTCGTGAGTTCCAGAAGATTATCGGTGAGGAGATCCATAAACAGATCATCGAGGAGACAGGTAAACTTCCTGATGCCTGTATCGCCTGTGTAGGAGGTGGCTCCAATGCTATCGGTGTATTCACAGACTTTTTAGATACCGATGTTCCTCTATATGGTGTTGAGCCATACGGTCTGGGTATCGAAACTCCTAAACATGGCGGAACCCTGGCACGAGGTGAGGATGGTATCTTCTTTGGAGCCTATTCCAAGAATCTTCAGACCCGTGATGGTCAGATTAACGAGTCCTATTCCATCTCAGCCGGTCTTGACTTCCCTTCTGTAGGACCTCAGCACGCCTACCTGAGTGAATCAGGACGCGTCACCTACGTTGGTGCCACCGATGATGATGCCCTGGACGCCTTTGTGGAGCTTTCACAGAAGGAAGGTATTATCCCAGCCTTAGAGTCCTCCCATGCTCTGGCCTTTGCCTTAAGACTTATGAGACAGAATCCTGATAAGGAACAGACTCTGGTGGTTAATATCTCAGGTCGCGGCGACAAGGATATCTTTAACGTATCAAACATTCTGGAACAGAAAGGCTGTATAACCTCAAGCGGAATCTCTACTGCCCCACTGAAGGTTACAAAATAAGGAGAAAATATGAACAACCGTTTTGAAAAGAGATTTGCAAAGCTTAAGGAACGAAATGAAGGCGCATTCATGCCATTTGTAACTCTTTGTGATCCTGACAAGGCAACATCCCTTGAGATTTTAAAGAGTCTTTTGAATGGAGGCGCAGATGCCTTAGAACTGGGATTCCCATTCTCCGATCCTTGTGCCGATGGTCCTATCATTCAGAATGCGGACAAGAGAGCATTAAACTCAGGAGCCTCCACCGATGATTTCTTTGAAGTGGTAAAGGATTTCCGCAACGTGGATGATGAAATTCCCATCAGTATCCTGGTATATGCCAATGTAGTGGTTGCCCGCGGCATCAGAAAATTCTTTGCAGATGCAGCTGCAGCCGGTATTGATGCTGTACTGATTCCTGATATTCCAAGCAACATGATTCACACTTCGGGAGATTTTGAACAGGCAGCAAAGGATGCTGGAGTAGATACTGTTCTGATTGCACCACCTAATGCCTCTGATAAAATCCTTGAGACCATCTCAAAACATTCAAAGGGCTATACCTACGTATTATCACGCTATGGCATTACCGGTACCGAGAACACCTTCGGCAAACCAGTAAGAGTAATTGAAAAGATTAAGGAGCTCAACGGAGCCGCTCCTGTTTTAGGATTTGGTATCTCCACTCCTGAACATGTAAGCAAGGCATTGGAGATTGGAGCAGCAGGTGCAATTGCCGGCTCCGCCTGTGTAAAGATCATTGAAGAAAATCTGCATGGTCTGCCTCTGATGCTTGCCAAGCTTGAAGAGTATGTAAGAAGCATGAAGGCTGCAACTTTAAAAGCTTAATCCTCTTTGCAGGTCAGAATTAGTTTCTTCTTGTTTCTGACCTGCCCAATTCCGTGAAATATCCACATTTTCAATAAGATCTTTGTGACAACTCTTTTAAGTTAATAATATTTTACTAGCTGTTTTAGAGTCTAAAACTACAATCAAAACGGATTGTTCCTTTTTTTTGATTGGAGATTATATATGTTTGGCTCTTTTAAGCAGATAACCTGTATAGTTGGAATTTCCTTATCACTGGCATTGACCGGCTGTACAAGTACCACTCAGACTCAGAATCCGACTCTCACCTACTGGACTCCACAGTCACAGGTAGCAAAGGACTTTGTCACTTATGTCAATGAAGTAACTGATCCTAAATCAGGTAAATTCATTCCTAAAGAGGATCGTATTGCTGTCTTTGATATGGATGGAACACTGGTTGGTGAAACCTACCCTTCCTACTTTGACTGGGTTATGTTTACTGAAAAGGTTCTGCGAGATCCAAACTATAAAGCCCCTGCTGACATGAAGAAATTTGCAGCACAGCTTGAGGAAGGATGGAAAAATGGCAAGCTACCAAAAGACGCCGAGAAAATCCATGCTAAATACTCCTTTGAGTCCTTCAAAGGCATGACCATTGATGAAGTTAAAGACTATGCCAGAGAGTTCATGAAGACTGATGCCAAAGGCTTTAACAATCTCAAACGCGGTGATGCCTATTTCCGTCCGATGATTTCTCTGGTTAAATATCTGGAACAGAAAGATTTCACCATCTATATCGTCAGCGGTACAGAGAGAAATATCGTAAGAGTACTTCTGGAGAATGTTCTGGATGTTCCATCAGACAGAATTATCGGTTCAGACGGTGTAATCAAAGCTTCAGGTCAGGGCAGCAAGGATGGACTTGATTATGTATACCAGCCTGATGACAAGCTTATCTACACCGGAGAGTTGATCACCAAGAACGTAAAGATGAACAAGGTACCTATCATCGCAAGAGAAATAGGCAAAGTTCCTGTGCTGTCCTTCGGTAACAGCTCAGGCGATCTGTCAATGTCTCAGTATATCACCAACAACAAGAAATATGAGTCCCGAGCCTATATTCTGTTAGGAGATGATTCACAGAGAGAACATGGAAGTGAGGCCAAGGTAGAGAAACTGAAGAAATACTGTGATGAGCATGGTTTCTATACCATTTCCATGAAGAATGATTTTGCTACAGTATACGGAGATAATGTTACTCTGCAGAAGTAAAGGAGAGATTTAGTAATTTGATATGGAGCAGTAGCAACCAAGCTACTGCTTTTTTTTAACTCAATCTTTCCTGTAAAAAAGTGTAATATTTATTCAATCTTTCCTGTAAAAAAGTGTAATCTTTCCCTAATCTTTCCTGTAAAAAAGTGTAATCTTTCCCTAATCTTTCCTGTAAAAAAGTGTAAGAAAACACTATAATAGTAATATAATTATCTTGTAAAACCTATAATTACGTAAGTTGATTTGGAGATTATACGATGCAGCGTTCAGCTTTAACATCATTAGCACAATGGAAAAATCAGAAAAATCACAAACCTCTTATCATTGAAGGTGCCAGACAGGTAGGAAAAACCTGGCTGATAAAGGAGTTTGGCAGAATATACTATAAACAGACGATTTATTTGCACTTTGATAATAATCCTGAATTAAAGTCAGTTTTTGAATCAGATTATAAAATTCCCAGGATAATTGAAGCTATAGAAATCTTATTCGGAAAAAAAATCATTGCAGAGAATACTCTGATTATTTTTGATGAGATACAGGAATGCCCAAAAGCTTTAACAGCACTAAAATATTTTAATGAAGAAGCTCCACAATACGATATTCTTGCAGCAGGAAGTCTTCTAGGTTTGATTCACCATGAAGGTACAGGATTTCCTGTAGGTAAGGTTTCATTTCTTAAATTATATCCTCTAAACTTTATTGAATTTTCTACAGCTTTAGGTAAAGAAAGCCTTATAAATTTAATTTATAAACAAGATTTTCAGCTAATAAAAACGCTAAAAAATGAATTTGAAAAACTGCTAAAGATGTACTGCTATATTGGAGGTATGCCTGAGGTCGTCAGAAACTTTGTTGAAAATAATGATTATAAGAAAGTAAGAGACATACAGAAAAGCATCCTTAAATCTTATGAGAATGATTTTTCAAAACATATTCCTGCAAATACAGTTGAAAAAATTAGGATGTTATGGCATTCAATTCCATCGCAGCTTGCAAAAGAAAACAAAAAATTTATCTATAGCGCAATAAAAACAGGAGCACGAGCAAAAGAATACGAAATTGCAATTAACTGGTTAAAAGATGCTGGTCTTATATATCAGGTAAATCGAATAAAAAAACCAGATTTACCTCTTATAGCATATCAGGATTTAAATGCGTTTAAACTCTTTATTCATGATGTTGGACTATTGTCGGCACTAACTGATCTTAATGTGAAAACAGTACTTCAAAGAACAGCTATTTTTGAAGAATTTAAAGGAGCAATTACTGAACAGTATGTATTGCAGCAGCTAGTATGTTCAGATAGTGAATTTCCGATTTGCTACTGGTCAAATGACTCTAGCCGTAGTGAGGTTGACTTTGTAATTCAGATTGCTGGTTTGGTTGTTCCTCTTGAAGTCAAAGCGGATAAAAACTTAAAGGCAAAAAGTATTAATAACTTCATTAAAGACTACAAATCAGTAAAAGCTGTTAGAACTTCCCTGGCAGACTTTAAGATTAATGAAAATAATCTATGCGATATTCCTTTGTATGCAATCGGAAATATAGAGCAGATTCTTGCTGAGGAAGTAAATCAAGAAAATAACAGTTAATAAGTCAGTGCTCACCGGAGTGAGCACCAAACACAGACTAGGCCCTGGACAGTTTCAGATCACCTTCACGAACCCAGCCAATCTTCTTTAGAACAGAATTGATTAAAGGACAGATAACAGCAGGCAGAACAAATGAAATCATAAGCAGTCCCATCCAGTCAAAGGAGGTAATTGCTTCCTTTGAACCAGAGGCAATATCATTCACCCAGCCACTGTATACACCAAGCTGCCCTACAAAACCACAGGTACCCATGCCTGATGAAACGGCAGTACCATTCATCTGCAGGCCGAAGAAACAGGTTGCAATTGGACCGGTAATTGCGGAGGTTAGAATAGGAGCAATCCAGATCTTTGGATTTTTAACAATGTTGCTTAGCTGAAGCATTGAAGTTCCGATACCCTGAGATACCAGGCCACCGACGCCATTCTCTTTAAATGACATTACAGCAAAACCAACCATCTGAGCACAGCAGCCGGCAACAGCAGCACCACCAGCAAGACCAGTCAGACCTAGGGCAGCACAGATTGCAGCAGAGGAGATAGGAAGAGTCAGGGCAATACCTACAAGAACACTTACCAGAATACCCATTAAAAATGGCTGTAGCTCTGTTGACATCATTATCAGCTGCCCTAAGGAACTTGCAGCCTTACCGATAGGAGGTGCAATAGCAATAGCCAGAGCCACACCTACAAAAACAGTTACAAATGGAGTTACCAGTAAATCGATCTTTGTTTCCTTTGAAGATGCCTTGCCAAATTCAGCCGCAACAATAGCAATAATCAGAACTGCGAGAGGTCCGCCTGCACCTCCCAGACCATTTGCTGCTGCACCAACAACTGTCAGAGAGAATAAAACCATTCTTGGACTCTTAAGGGCATATCCAATAGCAATTGCCATGGCAGGCCCAGACATTGAGGCAGCGTAACCGCCGATAGTCACAAGAATTTCAATACCAATCTGTCTGCCCAGGGTAGACATGATTGTTCCAATAAGAAGAGAGCAGAAAAGGCCCTGTGCCATTGCTCCCAATGCATCGATACCGTAACGATGCAGAGAAATTTCAATATCTTTCCTTTTAAGGAAAGCAGATAGCGAACTCATCTAATAATTCCTAACATTTTTTTATGAAAATGCGGTCAGAGCAGACCGCAAAACTGCTGATTATTTTAGCATTTTGGAAAGAAATATGAACTTATTTGTAGTCCTGATGATTAAGACAAAATGCAGTTTTACCAAGTTCAAAGTCATTATCCCGTGCAGTTTTACCTAGTTTAAAATAAATATCTAGGAAAGAAGCTTCCTTTAACCGCAGACGAACAGTCTAAATCTGAAAGCACAGACGATAATTAAACTAATCCTGAAAAAAATACTAACTCAGAAAACATAATCGACAAGAAAAGTACGGTTACTGCAAATACTAATAAAGTAGTAGTTCATTCAAGGGACGAGCTTAAAGAGCTAATAGACAGAACTATACAAGAAAAAGGTTATGAATGTGACCTAAATTTCATAGATGTAAGTTTAATAACTGATATGTATGGGATGTTCGAAAAGTCTCAGTTGTTACTGATTTCCTAATTTGTCCTCAAACTGCTATTAAATTCTGTCCATAATAAAAAGTTGCTTTAATATTTTGTCCCTCATATTTATTTAGGGAT
>NZ_CACVSS010000086.1:0-7060 GCF_902756765.1 uncultured Succinivibrio sp.
CCCTGAAGCACATGAACATGGTCTAGAGGTACTCCATGCTTCTTTGAAAACTCCTCAGCGAGCTGGTTGGTAACATCCTGTGGACTTGCAATACCACCACCAACAATTCTAGATTCAGAAATATTGCCTCGCATTGTACCTGCGTTATGTGGAACAATGCAGTTTGCAACATGAAGTTCTCCATCAAAGCTCTGAGCAAAAGATGAAGCTGACTTAAACAGATATTCATCTAGTTTCTTAGAATGAGCAACCTCAAGGAAATCGATAGCTAAAACAACAGCGCCTCCAAGAACAGACTCGCCTCCAGCCTCTCTTACCACAAGAACAGGAATTTCACTCTTGCGCATAATAGTACTGTCGATATTACTTATAAACAGATCTTTAATGGCATTACGCTTGTTTGCAGAAATTACTGCAAGATCATATCCACCTTCACTGCATTCTTTGATAAATCCATCAGCAACATCATGATTAAAAATCAGCTTAAATGAAATATTATCAACACTATATGATCTGCGGATTCTTTCAAACTCAGATTCTTCCTTAACTTTAATCTGATCTTTATCATCAGTTTCTGCATATTCATTTATTACTCTGACTGCAACAATTTCAAAGTCAGGGTTCATACGTGCGTACTGAGCAGCACGATCTAGTGCAGGCTGAGATGGTCTTGGTTTAAGTAAAACTGCAAATTTCTTAGGGGCCGACGTCATCATAGAAAACCTCCTTTAGCAACGATTTCATCTCGATTATAGTTTGATTTTTTTGAAAAAAATAAGACATCAAGCCATAAAGTTAAAACAATTTATTCAATTTTTGTTGCAAATCAAATTTATATTCACTTTTATTGCACATATTGCAACACATATATTTTTATATTGCATAGAATTAAATAAAAGTTATAATAAAAATCACATTAGTTTTAGGAATAAAAAATGACACAGAGAACAATTTCTTTTACGGATGCGGTATTTGCCTTAAATGAAACAAAAGATGTGTCTATAGGCAATATAAAAATTTCACCAAATGATCTGATCGTTCTTATCGGAGGAAACGGCTCAGGAAAAACTTCTGTTGCAAAAGCCTTCAATGCAGAGCTGCCTTTAAAGTCTGGAGTAGCACCTGATAACTACCACCCGACTCTGGTTTCATTTGAAAAACAGATGGAACTGTTTGAAGCTGATTATCAGATGAGAAATTCAGACTGCACTACTCCAGATGAGGAAATTGGTATTACTCCCGCAAAAATTTTTAAAGATGATGATAAGGAAACCATTGCAAAACTGGTTGAAGGCTTAAAGCTTCAGAATCTTATTGATAAGCCTATAAGACAGCTTTCCGGTGGAGAAGGAAGAAAAATACTATTGGCCCACGCGCTGGCATCTAAGCCTAATCTGATTATTTTTGATACTCCATTTGACGCTCTTGATGTTCAGACACGAGCAGAGCTTTTAAAACTGATTGAGGAAATTCATAAAGTATACAGCACACCTACAGTATTAATTGTTAACAGACCATCAGAAATACCAGCTTCCCTCACTGCAATGGGAATCATTCATGACTGTAGGATCACCAAGCTGGATAGCAGAGAAGAAATTGAAAAAAATGAGGACGCAAAAGCACTTTTGGGCAGTATATCTGTTAATGTGGACTCTCTGCCACCAGTTCCGGTTAAATATCGACTTCCAGAAATTCAGGATGATTACATTGTTAAGCTCAACAAGGTAAATATCGAATATGAGAGAAAGGTTTTAGATAACCTTACCTTCAGAGTGAAGAAAGGAGAAAACTGGCATATTATGGGGCCAAACGGAGCCGGTAAATCTACCCTGCTCTCTCTTATAACCGGAGATAATCCTTTTGTCTATACCAATGACGTAACAGTATTTGGATTCAAACGCGGAAATGGAGAATCAATCTGGGATATCAAAAAATATTTTGGCGTTGTTTCCGGAGCCCTGCATCTTGACTATAGAGTCAATGGAACCGCTCTAAACGTTGTATTGTCAGGTTTCTATGATTCTATAGGTCTTTATTCAAAACCATCTGATGAGGAAATTAGTGTAGCCAAAAGATGGCTAAAACTTGCAGGACTTCAGACAAAACAGGATATGCCGTTCAAATCTCTATCCTTTGGACAACAGCGTCTTCTGCTTATAGTACGAGCTCTTGTAAAACAGCCTCCTCTACTGATACTTGATGAACCGCTTCAGGGACTTGACGGCTATGCACGAGCACTGGTTAAATCGTTTATTAGTAAAGTTGTAGAATCTAAAAAAACAAGTATTCTTTTCGTTTCACATCATGCAGAAGATCTGCCAGCAGGATTTACGAACAGACTGGAATTTGTCAAAAAGGTGGATTCAGAAGACTATGATGTAAGACAGGAAAAGCTTTAGAAGAATCTGTAAGAGATATGGCCAGTATCACTACTGGCCATTTTTGTTTGTTGTGAATTGCTAACTTATAAAGACTGCAGCTCTTTTTTAGCTAAGGCTGACGAACTTGCATTTGGATAAGTCTTAATAAGGACATCAAAGAATTTCTTAGCCTTCTCCTTGTCACCTAAAGCCTTTGAAGTAACACCTAACTTATACAGAGCATCTGCTCTTTTATCAGATTCCTTGAATTTAGCTGTATTAAGGAAACTGATTCTTGCATCTTCAAATTTATTCTGCTTATACTGAATCTGACCTAACCAGTACCAGGCGTTAGGGGTTAACGCATTGCCAGAATACTTGGTGGTATAACTCTTAAAGCCTTTAGCTGCCGCATCCAGATCACCCTTGTTCAGTAAGGCGTACGATTCCTGATAAAGTTTCTGTGCTTCGGCAGGTACAGATGGAAGATTAGCTTTAGCAACAGTTCCTTTCTTAGCAGGAGATAAGGTTGCATTTCCACCGCCTAACTCAGTCTTCATAGCAACTGTCTGATTCTTGCCATCAGCAGGAACGCTGGTATTCTCTGCAGGTGCTGCTGGATTAGGCGCGGTTGTTGCCATCTGAGATAGCTGAGCCTTTAGTTTTTCATTTTCAGCTGCCAGAAGATTTTTCTCATGGTTTAATTCTTCTATCTGTCCCTGAGACTCAGCCAGCTTATCCTGAAGCTGCTGAATCTGATTCTGCATGTTCAGCATTGCTCGCTGCATAGAATCAGTCTGGGCATCAGCATAAACCGGGGAGGTTACAGCCACGGCTGAACAGATTAAAGAGATTGCAACTGCTCTTTTTGACAAGGAAATAATTGTATTCACCTAATTACCTCAAAAACGAAATCTGAACTTTGCAATTTCCGACTATAACAGTCTGAAGTTTTTGTACATATTAAAAAGGCGTAAAAATACCTTTTACGCCCCTTATATATTCATCTGAATTTAAATTAGTAATTTAAAACAGCACGACGGTTCTTTGACCAGGCACCCTCATTGTGGCCATCAACTGCAGGCTTTTCTTCACCATAGCTTACAATTGAAAGCTGATTTACATCAACGCCTAGATTCTGCATGTAACGAGCAACAGAACGAGCTCTTCTTTCACCTAGAGCAATGTTGTATTCTGGGGTACCGCGCTCATCAGTATGACCTTCAATGATAACTCTTGCATCAGGATTCTTCTTTAGATACTGAGCATGAGCCTGCATTACTCCCAGGTACTGATCCTGGATGTTTTCTGAGTTGTATGCAAAGTATACAGTATTGTTACCCTGTAACTCTGCAGGACCATTGAAACCATCACGGGCATTTGGATCACCAACGGTTAATGCACCATCAGCATCTAGGCCTAGAGCTGCATCTGATGAGCCATCTTCAACCATAGCAGAAGAATCATCTGATGTAGAACAAGCAGTTAAAGAGCAAATTGCTACTGAGCACAGTAAAATTGACAAATACTTCTTAAACATTTTCTATTCCTTAATTTATGAAGTTATTTTGATAAAAGTGGACCCCAAGCAGGTGCGCTTATCTCACCTGAACTTGAAGGAAGGTTTGCCTTAAATCTGCCGTCAGCTGAAACTAGGGCTAGACCTTTTCTACCCTGATATACTGTTGAGTATATTACCATACTTCCGTTAGGAGCAACACTTGGAGATTCATCTAAAGATGATGTAGTAAGCATATAAATGCTTCCATCTGCATCTACACGTGCTACACGGAAACCGTTAACCTGAGTAATAACAATCAGAGAATTTGTACCTGGAATTGATTTTGCGGAAAGGTTACGTGCACCCTGATAGGTCACACGCTCTGTCTTGCTGGTTGCAAAATCAAACTTATAAATCTGAGCCTTGCCACCGCGCTCTGAGGTGAAGTATAAAGCCTTGCTGTCTGGAGCCCAGGTTGGTTCGGTATCAATTGCTCTATTTGCAGTTACACGAACGAACTTTGAAGCATTCAGATCGTAGTAATAAATATCTGGCTGACCATCCTTTGAAAGGGTCATAGCAATCTTACTGCCATCAGGAGACCATGAAGGAGAGCTGTTTAGACCAGAGAATGATGATAACTTGGTACGCTTCTTTGAATAAATGTCCTGAACGAAGATTGCAGGAGTTCTCTTCTCAAAACTTACATAAGCAAGTCTCTTGCCGTCTGGTGACCATGCAGGAGTCATAACAGGCTGAGTTGACTTAACAACAGGAGTCTCGTTATAGCCGTCATAATCAGCAGTCATCAGCTGATAAGGGAAAGCTGCACCTTTCTTGTATACAACATAAGCGATACGGGTTCTGAAACAGCCTTTCTGACCAGTGAATACCTCATATACTCTATCTGATACGCGGTGAGCAGCCTGACGCATGGTTGCAACTGAGGAATTACCCTTGAAGTGAGCCAAAACCTTGCCCTTGTTGGCCCCCTGAAGTCCGGTAACCACAAACTCAACATTATAGTTGTTGGCACCAACCTCGTTTACGATACCTGAAACAACAACCTCAGCACCAGTTGCTGCAACTGCATCAAGATTAGTAACACTGCCGTTTGCAACAGCGCCCTGAGGAAGAGCTGATGCTGCAATTGGAGAAAACTTACCTGATCTCATTAAATCTGCAGAAACAACTGAAGCAACATCCAATTTTACAGCAGGATTCTGTGTAAATGGATAGACTGCAATTTTGTGGCCTTCATTAATACCACCTGTAATCTCAATCTGCAGATCTGCATTAGCTGTAGTAGCAGCTAAGAGAAAAGCAATTGATGCAAAAAAACGTTTTAGCATTCTTTAATAACTCCCCTTGTACATTATATTAACCAGCCTTTGCTTATTTAAAGCTTAGGTGTCATTGAAATTTTAATATTTGAGCATTCTGGACAGGTTGCAGGTGGTGCAGGAAACATTCCTACCAGTCTGATTGCGTCCAGTGCACTCTTACATACTTTCTCATCGCCCTGACAGCTTTCATCAGATACGAGTCCGTTTGAACCGATCTTGATTGTAACAACAACCTTCTTTCCGTTCATTGAAGGATCGATTCTCCAGTTCTGTTCAATCAGACCACGGACTTTGTCACCGTATCCGGCTTCACCACCGCCTCCGCCTGAACCTAAGCCCTGACCGTTAACTTCATCTCCGTCGGCAGTACCTAAAATATCATCCTCTAGAGAATCAGCCTCTGCTTTGGCTTTTGCCTCAGCCTGTGCTTTTGCCTTAGCTTCAGCTTCTGCTTTCTTCTTTGCAGCTTCCTCAGCTTTTTTCTTTGCTTCAGCCTCTGCTTTCTTCTTTTCTTCTAATTTTTTCTTCTCTTCGAGCTTTTTATTCTCTTCGAGCTTTTTCTTCTCTTCAATTTTTTTCTGCTCTTCGAGCTTCTTTTTCTCTTCTAGTTTTTTCTTTTCTTCTTCAAGCTTTTTCTTTTCAGCTTCAAGTTTCTTTTTCTGCTCTTCAAGCTTTTTCTTTTCTTCTAGTTTTTTCTTTTCCTCAGCTTTTTTCAGAGCAAGCTTCTTTGCTTCTTCCTGCTGTTTCTGAATTTTCTGTTCCTGAATCTTCTGCTCTTCGATACGTTTTTCAAGTTCTCTCTTAGCTTCCTGCTGTTTCTGAAGTTGTTCCTGTTTGGTATCAGGTTCTTCTACGACCGGAGCAGGTGCCTGTTTTTTAGCAGAAGCTTTTCCATTTGGATTACCCTTTGCTGGAGGGACAAAGGTAGCATGCATTATATCTCCCTGCCCCATATTTGGCTTTGACGGTTTACTTAATGAAACACGGACCAATAGTACGCCAAGAATAACCAAATGAAGGATCACCGCCAATATAAAGGCAACCTTCATGTTAATCTTCATAACAATAATACCTAAAACTTAATTAATTAGAGATTGGTTCAGTAACCAAACCAACACTCTTAACGCCACCGTTTTTCAGTGCATTCATAAGCTGAATTACATTGTCATATGCAACCTGGGCGTCCCCCTGTACAACTACAGGACGCTGATGAACCTGATCTTTTTGCAGTTCAGCTGCAACATAATTGGTTAACTCATCAAGACTGCCCATTTTTACTGTTGAGGTATCAATAGTCACATAAAACTGACCAACCTTATCCACTGTAGCAATAATAGGAGTCATTTCGTCCTGATTCATTGTTTCAGCTTTTGCCTGAGGAAGATCGACGGTAACGCCCTGCATAACAACAGGAGCTGTTGCAATAAAAATAACCAGAAGAACCAGCATAACGTCAATGTATGGAACCACATTGATTTCAGCCTTAGCTCTTGATTTAGTATGTCTGGTACGGGCCATCTGCATTTTTACTGTCCCTGTAATGGTGAACGGGAAGTATTACGGTATCTATCTCCCTCTACACCAGGAGTCTGGTAAGGTGAACTCTGAGTATTTGCTCTGGCTCTTGAATACTGATTCTGATGTTCTTCACCTAATGGGTGATTGAAGCTTTTCTGAGAATAACCGTTAGATGGCTGAACATTATTCTGTGGAACTTCATTGTTCTTCATATTCATTTCAGAACGAACTCTTACCAGTCTTCGATTAAGAATAGTAGCGAACTCATCCATGAAGTTAATGTAGCGATTCTCTAAAGCCTCTACCTTAGAAACGAATCTGTTGTAGAACATAAC
>NZ_CACVSS010000087.1:0-7048 GCF_902756765.1 uncultured Succinivibrio sp.
TGCAGCTTAAAGGCGAATTTAAGGAGTTTTTATGGCCTCAAAAATTAGAGTTCCAGCTCTGGAAAGAGCTCTTAATATACTTGAGGTTCTTCAAAAACATCATCGCTGTACAATCTCAGAACTTATATCTATTACAGGGCTTCCAAGAAGCTCTGTTTATGTTCTTGTAGATGATATGGTTAAGCTTCGTCTTTTAAGACAGAACTCTGACAAGACAGTACAGCTATGGATGAAACTCGTATCTTTGGGCAATTCTGCCTCAGACTCTCTTGATCTCAAGGAGATGATCTCTCCTTATCTTGATAAGCTTATTTCATCTGTGGACTGTCTTGCGGTTCATTTTGGCATAATGGATGATGACAAGGCCTATTATGTCCTAAAACGTACCAGTTCAAAATCAGGTATGAGAATTCTCTCCAGAGAAGGAGCAGAAGTTTCGCTTGTTCATTCTGCCTTGGGAAAGTGTCTTCTTGCCTATCAGGACAGTATGCTTCGAGAAAGACTTGTAACAACCCTGGATTACACTCCTGCTACAGCTAACTCTATAACTACTCCAGAGGCACTACGCAAGGAACTGGCTCAGATCAGAAACCGAGGATATGCTTTTGATAATGCTGAGGTCGGACTTGAACTAAGATGTATAGCTGTGCCGATTTTTGATCTGGATAATCATCTTATTGGAGCAATATCGGTGGTAGGAACTATCAATAACTTTACAACCGCAAAGCTGAGTTCAATTATTGATTTGATGAAGAGATGTTCTATCTCTATTTCGTCAGGGCTAATGCTCTGACTTTATGGCGTCTCTGGGCGGAATTGAACCGCCGACCTTTCGCTTAGGAGGCGAACGCTCTATCCAACTGAGCTACAGGGACAGCTTCATAAAGAACAGCTAAACATTATACAGTATATTTGGTGTAGTAGTTTGTTTTTTGTTGAATTTGTTAAGTTTTTAGGTTTTTATGTGGGATCTAGATAGATTTGCAGAGAATACTGCAGTTATAGATGACAGGGGAAATGAGCTGTCCTATGCTGGTCTTAAATCCTATGGAAATGAACTTTGTTCTCACCTTAAATCAAGATCTCTTGTGATGCAATTGGCCAGAAATACCCTTGGCTCTTTTATTGGCTATATCTCTTTTCTTGACATAAAAACAGTTCCTCTGATGGTAAGTTCTGCCCTGAATGTTGAGCAGAAAAAACATCTTCTCAATTGCTATCATCCGTCATATCTGTGGCTGCCATCGGAGATGTGCTCTGAATTTTCTGAATATCCTGAAATCTTCAGCTTATATGATTATTCTCTTTTAAAAACAGACTATCCGTCCGATTACGAATTATATCCAGATCTGGCCCTGCTGCTCACAACCTCTGGAACTACCGGAAGTCAAAAATATGTAAGACAGAGTTATCTTAATATCAAATCAAATGCGGAATCGATTATCTCGTATTTGAAATTACATTCAAAAGAGAGAGCCATAACCTCTCTTCCAATGCATTACACCTTTGGTTTATCGGTAATAAACTCCCATATTAAAGTTGGCGCAACAATTCTTCTGACAGATAAGTCAATTATGCAGAAGGATTTTTGGGATTTTATGAAGAAATACGGGGCTACCTCTATTAGCGGGGTTCCTTATACCTATGAGATGCTCAAACGACTAAGGTTTCCGTCAATGGATCTCCCTGCTTTAAAAACAATGACTCAGGCTGGAGGTAAACTGTCTGTGGAACTGCAGCAGTATTTTGCTGAATACGCCCTTGAAACTAATCGACATTTTTTTGTAATGTACGGTCAGTGTGAGGCTACTTCAAGAATGGGGTATCTTCCATGGGAGAAATGTCTGGACAAACCCGGTTCTATCGGTGGTCCAATACCAGGAGGCAAATATTATCTTATTGATGCAGATGGCAATGTAATAGATAAGTGTAACGTAGAAGGTGAACTTGTTTATGAGGGGGATAATGTAACTTTAGGCTATGCTCATGGATATAAGGAGCTCTTTTTAGGAGATGAAAGACACGGCAGACTCTGCACCGGTGATTTAGCCTATTTTGATGAGGATAATTATTTTTATATTACTGGACGAAACAATAGATTTATCAAGGTGTTTGGTAACCGAGTCAATCTTGACGAAGTTCAGTTTAGCTTAAAGGAAAGGTTTTCTGAGCTTGAATGTGCTGTTATCGGAAGAGATGATCTGATTATGGTATGTATGCTCTCAGATGGTAATGCTTCTGCCGTCAGGTCTTTTCTTGAGGAACGTTTAGGGCTTAATCACAATGCTATAAAAACAGCTGTGGTAGAGAAAATTCCTAAAAATGAATCTGGAAAGATCCTCTACCATAACCTTGTTAAAGATTTACTCTAAGGTGACTATATCATCAACATCCACATTTAGGGTATTGTTCTGCAGATCAAGTGGCTTAAGCTTTGCTGAGTGAGGATAAACAGCAGTAACACGATACAGTCCCTTTGCATTCTCATGAATTTCGTACTCCGTTCCAACTGAACTGATCATATTTGATGACTGAGCCAGAGAGAATTTCATATCTTTCTTAAGCCCGTTATCACTTCCCATGTTGATGATAACATCATCTCCTTTTGTATCAATAACCCTTGCCGATACAGGCGCACACTGCAGTTCTCTTACCAGATCCTTCGCTGCACTTGAAGTCAGATCATATAGTCGCTGACCATAATCAGAACCTCTAAATCTGTCTGAGCGTAAGTCTAAAAATTCATTTGAATCAAAAGGCCAGTCGGTTTCTCCAGAGTAGTTTTTATGGAAGATTATCTGCTGGTTTATTGCATCAAAAACTTCTATATCAAAATTTATTGTTCTGGTTGGGACAAACAGCATATTGGTTATAACGTTATTGCCTACTTTTGATTTGCTAAGGGAATTTATGGTTCCTGTAATAATATACTGACTGCCGTACTGTGTTGAGATGGCTTTAAGATTGTCCAGTTTATTTTTATTTGGAACATTTTTGCCATTGTCATTTACAACATTCATTCTTAGTACAGGTCGTGTATTGAAGGTTGCTGAGTTATTCAGCTGATCGTAAAGCATTTTATCCAGTTCTTTGCTGGTATCTTCAATTCCTAAAGCTCCTTGGAAAGCCTGTGAGTCAGCATACTTGAATGACAGAGGCAATATGGACTTGTTAACAGTTGAGCCAGAGCATTTTGCTTTAGCTTTTTTATCGTCAATAAATGCCTTAATAGTTACGGTGGTTCTGTTGAGGGTGTGCTGTGTTTCCAATACAACCAGCTTTTTGATTATATTCTGTGAGGCAGGTCCATAGGAAGTTCCATTTAGAACTCCGCTTTTGTATGACTGTTCTAATCTTATATCTGCTCCTGACTGCATCAGCAGATTGTGAATTGCATCATTTACCGCATCCTCGCGATTCTGTCCAATACCTGTGGCAACCTGCCAGCTTGCGTATGACTGAAGCGATATCGAAGCTAAAAATAAAGTGACAGATACTTTTGCTATTTTAGAAAACTTCATATAAACCTCAGATGTTTGAATTTTGTCATATGGCATTGAAATTGCATTATTCACACCAAGATTTTAGAAATCGTTATTTTTATAACGAAATTCTTTCTGCAGTAATATGTTGATTATACGTACAAAAGAAGGTCAGGATGGAGAGAATGTTATTAAAAATGCTAAGTGTTGCAGCATTGATTGCAATTTCTGGCTGTACGGCAAATCCTGCCCCTGGTGGCAATGGAGGAGCTCAGGTATATGAGCAGAGAGGCATGGAGATCAGTAAGACTGTATCCGAAATGGCTGATACCTTATATGCCACAATGATTGCTGATTTGAAGGCAATTGATGCAGCTAACGGTAAAGGATCTGTCAGAAATCCGTCAATTCCAAAAGTTGCTGTAACATCTTTTGTTGACACTGATACATATGAGAATGCAGGATATTTAGGCAGATCAATGGCTGAAATGTTTGTTCATGAGCTTGACCGCAGAGGTATCCAGGTTTTTGATTACAAACTAACAGGTTCAATATCCATTACCAAGGATGGTGAGTTTGTATTCTCCCGTAACTGGAAGAAGGTTGCCCGTCAGGCGATGGTACGTCACATTCTGGCTGGTACCATTACACGAAACGATAAAGGTATTGTAGTTGTTGGACGTATCATTAATATGTCAAATTCAACTGTTGTCGGATCTTCAACCGGTTTTATACCTTATGAAAGACTTCCTTACTGCTACAGAACGGGGGAGAAAAACTGTTCAATCAACGGTACCACATCTTATCTGTATTATCTTCCTAACAGTACTAAGAAGACTGGTAATGGGGTAGCCGATACTGTTAGCAGTGTCCACGTTTCATCCTATTCATATAGCTCTACTCTGACTCCAGAACAGGAGAAAATAGTTCAGAAGAGAAAGGAAGATGAATTTATAAATAACTACTATACAACTGACAAGAAGGATTTTAATTCCAAGTACTATGTGGAAGGAGCAAAAGTTCCTGGAACATCTACCGGAAATTATGAGAGATATATGTACGAGAAGAAAAAATCCTCAATCGGTACATCGGGTAAATCCTCTGTTATCTATCCAGCACAATCCTATATGTACAAGGATAGACTAACTAGAGACGTTCATGACGAGAGTCATTATTCAAGAGTAAGTGATTAGGAGGGGCGAAAAATGAAGGTTTTAAAGATAGCTGTAGTCGCAATTGCCATGTCTTTGGCAGTGACCTCCTGCTCTTCAACTTTTCTGACAAGAAATCTAAGCTTTACTGATTCTGGGGTGAAAAAGCCTAGCGCTTTCCCTGTATTAAGAGCTACCGGGTATGCGTCAATTTCAAGACAGCCAGGAGCAACTTCTCAGATGAAGCAGATAAAAGCGATGCGCGCATCTAAGATTGAAGCATATAGAGAACTGTCCGAGCAGGTAAATGGCGTTTATATTAGTGCAAAGGATTCTCTTAACAGCAACAGTGTTGAAACCTCAAATAATGTAAATACCGAGGTTGATGGTTTTATTCACGGAGCAAGAGTTATTAGACAGTATGCTATGGGTGACACATATGCAACAGAAGTCGAGCTTGATACCCGTGTGGTATACGATATGTATGATATGCGCGGAGCTCTTTAGGAGGAGATTATGGAAACAGCAAACAGATTTGTATTCAAAAAAATAACTCCTAATAATCAGGCTCCTGCTGTAAAACCAATAAAAGACTATCTGATGATGCAGAATGCTGTACTTAATAGCCTTGAACTGGTTATCAGCAAAGAATATATGGCATTAAAGGACAGACATTTTGAGCTTCTGCAGGGAATATCCACTGAAAAGTCAGATCTTATGCTAAAGCTTCAGTCAAATGATCAGAAGTTAAAGCTTCATCCTGAGGTTCAGACGCTTAAGACCAAATACAGTGCCGAGGTACTGATTATCAAAGACAAGATGAAGAAATGTCATTTCAGAAATGAGGTCAATGGCAGACTTATAACCATGTGCATGCAGTCTTCTAATAAACTTCAGGCTCTGCTGATTGAGGCTCGCGATCTGGTTACCTGCAATAAAACCTATAACTGCAAGGGAAGCGCCTCAGCAAGAGCACCACTTCGTGTCTCCGTTTCTGCCTAGTCTGTTTGGATAGTCCTGATTTGCTTTTGTCAGGACTATTGTAATTTTATTATCCTCCTGCCATCTCTTTTAAATTTTTTTATATCTTACAAATCAATCAGCTATTTCGAATTCTGACAAATTTTGAATAGGTTAAATGCATACCCAAAAATTTCTCATTTATTATTCAGATAAATTTTTTAAGGAAATCCTTTAAGAATAAGAAATGAAAAAAAATGGAGAGATGATGGGGTTGGTTAATCTTTGTAATATCTTTGGTAATGATAAGCTTGTAGTTTCTGATTTTGACTTTAGTCCTGTAAATTACACTGCTCATATTCCTAATTTTGATTCTGATTATGTATTTGAACTTAACAGTCTGAATGATTTGTTACTGTTTCTGGTCCATCCATTTAAAGACTGTCTTTATATAAGCGGGCCATCTGGCTGCGGCAAGACATCTCTTGTGCTTCAGGTTGCAGCAAGACTTAATTGGCCTGTAGAACAGATTACCCTTTCAAATAAATCTGAATCCTTGGAGCTTATAGGTCATTCCTCAATTAAAAATGGAGAACTGGTATATGAATACGGCCCTCTTGCCAGAGCAATGATGTATGGTGAAATCCTGATCTTAAATGAGGTTGATTTAATGTCTCCTGGAGATTTAACCGTACTGAATGATGTTTTAGAAGGAAAAGATCTAACTATTGTTGCCAATCAGGGAGAGATCATTAAACCACATCCTAATTTTCGCGTGGTTGCAACTGCAAATTCAAAGGGAAATGGAGATCTGAGCGGATTCTATAATGGAGTCAGACTGCTTAATCAGGCTTTTTTAGATAGATTTAGATTTATGGAAATGTCTTATCCTAAATTAAATGTTGAAAAAGCCATGATCCGTAGTATGTACCCCTCAATTGATGAAGATATGTGTCTGAAGCTGCTTAAATTTGCTCATGATTTAAGACAGGTTATAGAGAATGGTTTTGAAAATGGAATCAGACAGTTATCAGCTCCTTTTTCTACCAGATCATTACTTAAAATAGCCGGTCTTTTATCTTTAAATACTTCGCTGGATGTTCATAAGATCATAAAGATGTGTTTCGCTTTAAGACTGCCCGCAGTTGAATATGAATATGTTATGAGATTGTGCAATGATATTTTTGGGCACGAAAATTCTAAGGTGATTGTTAATCAGGAATAAAAAAGAGAAATCTGTTTTTAGTAGTGATTGTAATTTTCTGCGTCAATTTCAATTTGATAAAAAATGTCTAGCGATATGCGATGACGAATACATTTTCAGCGTAAGTAAATACGATTTTGTCCTTATTTATAAAAAAAACAAACCCAGCAACAGATTGCTGGGTAAGACCTCATCCTCCTGCAAAAATGAGGTTTAATTGGGATACTCTGTTCTCCTGCAAAACAGAGTTT
>NZ_CACVSS010000088.1:0-13305 GCF_902756765.1 uncultured Succinivibrio sp.
ATGAACAACCGCTTCTTTGAAGCCTCATCTTTTTAGATCGATATCTTTTCTAAATTAATCAGCTAATTACCCATATAGTATTTAAGATCCCGTGTATGACAAACTTATGTTTTTCTTGGAAACACGAACCCTGTTTAAGAAAGTATTTTTATTTTGCATTAGACTTAACTCATAGTTTAATGAGGGACTACCATGGATAAGTCTTTATTACCGAATATATACGAATTCATCTCCAAAACATACCCTTTCTCGCAGTTAAGCGAACTTGAGAAAGATGCAACAGCAACCAAGATTCAGATCACCTATCATTCCCCAGGTGATGTACTAGAGGATGAAACTCTGGCTGGAGCTGGTCTGTTCATGGTAAGAGCTGGTGTTGTGGAAACTAGATATAAGAATGACGGCTCTCTTCGCGGCAGATTCAGTGTTGGAGACACATTCGGTTTCACTCAGATGGATAAGGAAGGCAAGAGTGACTACAAGGCTGTATTCCTAGAAAATACCCTTCTCTATCTGCTTCCAAGAACTGTTTTGCATTATCTGATTGAAAAGAACAAAGCCGTTGGAGATTATTTCGACTCCAAGGAATGGGTCCGTCTATCCTCGTCTCACAACTATGCAGACGAAATCTCTGAAGAGGAAAAACAATCCTCTACATTTAAATCAATTGATTCTGTCTGCAATCACGATCTTGCAATAGTCACCTCCAGAACCAGCATTGTGGATACAGCCATAAAACTTGGTGAACACAATACAGATATGGCTGTAGTAATAGACTATGATGAAATAAAAGGAGTAGTAACAAAATCAGATATCACCCTTAAGGCCGTTGCTAAGAGCATGGATATCAACTCCCCTATCAATGAAATCATGACAAGAAATCTCATGACCATCGATGCAAATCAGTCTGTATACGATGCTCTTGAAATGATGGTAATGTACGATATCAAAAACATTCCTGTCATGAAGAACAACAAGGTTATCGGTACTGTTTCAACAACCAGTCTTCTGCAGAATTCACAGCTGCAGACAGTTTATCTGTGTCAGGAACTGCAGACAGCAAAAGATGTTGAAAAGATTATTGCTCTGTCCAAGCAGAAGCAAGAAATCTTTGAGACGCTGGTAACCACCAACGTAAAGCCACACACCATTCAGAAGGTTATGAGCCATATTGCAGATAACTTTGCTCAGGCCTTTGTCAGAATTGCAGAAGAAAAGTTAGGTAGAGCACCTGTTGATTACGCGTTCGTGGCTGCAGGTTCTCAGGCCCGTTCAGAAGTTCAGTTCCTGTCCGATCAGGACAACTGCATCATTACCAAGACCGAACTTAATGAAGAACAGCGTGAATACTTCGTTAAGCTTGCAAAATTTGTAACCGAGAATCTGGATAAGTGCGGGTATCCTTTATGTGACGGTAATTTCATGGCCTCAAATCCTCGCTGGGTGGCAAGTCTTGATACCTGGAAATCCTATTACACAAAATGGATTTCTGATACCGATCAGGATGCGATTCTCTCAAGTTCAGTATTTCTGGATATGAGATGCCTTTACGGTCACACTCTTTTAGTTAAACAGCTGCGTATGCATCTGATTGAAACAGCAAAAAACAATAGCCGCTTTATGGCAACGCTTATGAATATCTCTGCAGCAGTATCCCCTCCAGTTGGAACATTCAGGCAGTTTGTGCTGACAAAGGATGGAGATAACAAGCCTTACCTTAACATCAAGAAACAGGCTATCAACCTGATTATTGAGATGGCCAGACTCTACGGTATCTGTGCACAGTCAGACACTACTGATACCTACGAGAGACTTAAAGCTGCTGTTAAAGCTGAACTGTTGAAAGAAGAAGAGTACAAAGAGCTTTCTGAGGCCTATACTTTCCTCAACAGCGTAAGATTCAACCATCAGCTCAAAGCCATGAAGAACGGAGAGAAACTCTCAAACAATATCGTTCCAAATGATCTGAGCCAATTTGAAAGAAATCACTTAAGAGATGCATTCCAGATTATTGCCAAGCATCAGAAGGGTGCTCTGTTCAGATTCTCTGGTGGACGTGGAGTTCTATAATGGAAATCTTAAAGCTATTTGACAGGATTGAGAAACACCGTAAACAGTGCAGGAAATTTCTGTCTTCATCCAGATGCACAGATGAAATAAGGCCTTTTTATGAAAGGGAGCTTCCTGCTTCAGATAGCTTTATTGATGAATGCAAATTCACCTCCATCGATTTTGAAACCACAGGAGTTGATCCAAAAGACAATTACATCCTCTCAATAGGAGGAATTGGTCTGGTAAAAAACTCCATCGACTTTAACACCTCTTTCCACTATTTTGTAAACAATTCAAAATACATAAAGAAAGACTCTGCAATTATCAATCAGATCACTCCAGAACAGCTGATTGACGGAAAAGATCCGCTTGTGGCCGTAATTGAACTGTTAGATAAAATCTCTGGCGGTATCGTTCTTGTTCACTGCAAATACATTGAAATGAATTTCATTAAAAAGACTTTAGGGCTTGAGGAAAAAGATCCTCTGCCTTTTATTGTCTTTGACACAATGTCAATTGAAAGAAATCTAAGACGAAGCGAACCTAATCCGGATGTAAGACTGGTATCTATCCGCGAAAAACGAGGATTTCCCGCCTACGAAGCCCATAATGCACTGGTTGACTCCCTTGCAACAGCTGAAGTGTTCTTAGCTCAGCTTAAAGATCTGTTTGGAAATAAACGAGCTACCGTAGGACCTGTTGCAGAAAGATCATAATTCTAGGCAAGTTCAGAAATAACAAGCCTGTTTTTTTATGAAGATTGTAAAATTGCGCCCAGTTATGCGCTTTTTTTTTGCTTAAATATTTGTACTAGTATACTAGAATATTTTTAAAAATATATAAAAGGTTTCAGCATACATGTATAAAATTAAATTACTTTAAAAAGATTTCAATATACTAGTATTTTTTGTAAATTACATATAATTATACTAATATAGTAGTATAGATTTATTCTTTAGAAGAGTTGCAAAATGATTAAACGAAATTCTTATTTAAAGAAAATTATTCCCTTTATAGATACAGACCTCGTCAAAGTTCTTACCGGACTTCGCCGTTCTGGTAAATCGGTAATGATGGAGTTGATTAAAGAGGAATTACTTAAAAGAGGTGTGGAAGCTGAGCAGATCCTCTCAGTCAATTTCGAAGATATTAACTATATAGAATTAAGAGAGCATTTTAAACTTAATGACTGGGTAAAAGAAAAATCTATAAATATAAAAGGTAAGATTTATCTTTTTCTCGATGAAATTCAGGAAGTAGCTAACTGGGAGCAGATTATCAATTCATTACGAATTTCAATGAACATTGATATCTATATTACAGGCTCGAATGCAAAACTGCTATCTAGTGAGATGGCGACATATCTTGCAGGAAGATACGTTCAGTTTAATATCTATCCTTTCTCTTATCATGAGTATCTTCTTGCACGAGAGACTTCTGACAGTACAAAAGAATTCCAGCAGTATATATTGCTGGGAGGAATGCCTTTTCTTGTAAATCTGTCCTATATGAAAGAGCCGTCCAGACAATATCTTCAGGATGTATATAACTCTGTACTTTTAAAGGATATCATTCAAAGAAACAGTATCAGAGATACTGATTTATTGGAAAGAATTCTTATGTTTGCTTTTAGCAACATTGGAAATCCATTTAGTGCAGCAAGTATCGCCAAGTTTCTAAAAAGCGAGAATCGTAAACAGTCCAACGATACAATCCTTAATCACCTTAAAGCATGTACGTCCGCATTCATTATTAATAAAATCCCAAGAATGGATCTTCAAGGAAAAAAATTACTGACTATAAATGAAAAATACTATGTTGCAGATCATGGTCTCAGAGAAGCTCTATTAGGTAATAAGCAAGGAGATGTCGGGCAGCTCCTTGAAAATATCGTCTGTATTGAGCTTTTACGTCGCGGTTATAAAGTTTCAGTTGGGAAAATAGGTAATCTTGAAATAGATTTCGTTGCAGAAAAAAACGAAATAAAAATGTATATTCAGGTAGCATACCTTCTTGCAGATGAAAAAACTGTAGAAAGAGAATTTGGAGTCTATAGCAAAATTAGAGACAACTATCCAAAATATGTACTTTCTCTTGATGATTATGATTTCAGTCGAAACGGTATTATTCACGAGAATATCAGGAATTTTCTTTTACGTGAAGACTGGTAACTATCGAGCTCGTCTTTTTAATTAAATAACAAGACAAGATAATGAAAAGGATTTGAGAATTGCGCCTTTTCAGGCGCAATATACTTTGAGGAATTATTTTAGAATTGCAGGTAGGTTCTGAACGTCACAAACCTGAAGAAGAGCTCTTAGAACCTTAGGATTACCCGATACAACGTTTCCGCTCTTAACATAGTTAGGCTCGCCCATAAAGTCGGTAACAATGCCACCTGCTTCACGCAGAATCAGATCACCTGCCGAGAAATCCCATGCCTTTAATCCCTGCTCTAGGTAACCGTCAAAACGACCACAGGCTACGTAGCACAGATCTAAGCTAGCTGCACCCATACGGCGTACATCAGCACAGTTTGAAATTAAACGGGAGAATAGTTCAAGATAAGCGTGCATTCTGTCACGGTATCTTGTTGGGAATGCGGTACCTATAATAGCACCATCTAAAGAATCACGTGAACCAACACGGATTCTGCGGCCATTTAAAAATGCTCCACTTCCACGAGCTGCAGTGAACATCTCGTTTAACATTGGATCAAATACAACACCAATTTCAGTCTTGCCATTGTGTCTTAAGGCAATTGATACTGCGCAGTGACCGATACCCTGAACGAAGTTTGTGGTACCGTCGATTGGATCAATAATCCACTGGTATTCTGAATCAGGGTTACCCTGAACACCACCTTCTTCAGCAATAATGCCATGGTCTCGGAAAGCCTTTAATAAAGTGTCAACAATTACTTTTTCACACTGTTTATCAATGCTTGTAACCAAATCATCTTTATTCTTTGTTGCAACTTCAAAAGTATCTTGCTGGCCAATATTGCGTGCAATTAAATTTCCAGCAGCACGTGCAGCACGAACTGCAATGTTAAGCATTGGATGCATTTTTAAATTCCATTTTTGAAAAAGCGATACACCGAACTGAGGATTTTTCCCACATTGGTGCTAAAAAATTTTGACTAATTATAATATAATTTTTAAAAAATTTGAATTTATTAAAAAAAATTACATTACATTCTGTTTCTTAACTCTTTTTTGTTTAATAAAACAGCTTAATAAGCATTTTTCGGTGTTTAGATTTTTTTTTGGTTACAGCAGAGAACTAAAACAAACACTGCGTTAGTTTTGTGTCTGAGTTTTGTTATAGGCTGTGTGACCTCACACAAAGTACCGGATGATCCGGACAGAACAGAACTTTTAAAACCGGCAATAGTAGAAACAGAGAAAAAATAACACAGAGGATAACAAAGGTATCGCCTACTACCTTATATGTAGGAACAGGTGCGGTATTTTATATCGGTCTTTGTGTTCTAAACGAAATTGTCAGCGGTCATTAAAGCAAGACAACATTGTCTTTTTGACCATTCATAGAAGTTGAGAGAAATTATGGCAGATAAAGATTTATATTCAAAGGTAAAGTCTGATTTAACAGAGGCTGGCATTAATGACGGTCATTTTCAGTGGTATGCCCTGATGCTCGGAGCAATGGCCAAAGGAATTACTCCAGGCAACAGAGTATTCAACTCCATCTTTTCAAATCTTTTGAACGACGGAGAACCTCTACCAGGAGCAGTGGTAGCAGCCATGACTAATCTTGCTATGGATTCAGAATCAAAGCTTGAGAATGCAGATGAAGATCTTTTAGCAATGCCAGACTCATCTGTCGATAAGAAAACCAGACTTCAGGTTCTGGCAGATTTATCCTACGGCCTGACCCTCGGACTAAGCATCAATGCAACTGACGGAACAATGGAAAAAATTAAGGATAAAGATCTGCTGGCAGATCTTGCAACCATCTCTGAGGTTTCTAGAGTTGATACTGACGCAGAGCTTGATGAAGAGGATCTGAAAAACGTGCTTGAGTTTATGCTGGATGTTCTGACAAAAACTTATCAGAAAAATCAGTAAGTTACTCTGCTGAAACACTCTATAACCAAACAGGAGTGTTTCAGCAATATGCTCCTGTATTACTAATTCTTATCCTCAAGTCCTGGCATCAGAATCAGAGCCTGTTTCAGATCAGCAATCTCATCACGCAGAGCAGCAGCTTCCTCAAACTTAAGCTCTCTTGCAAGTTCAACCATCTTGTCGGTTAGAACCTTGATTCTTGAGGTGATTTCCTTGGCAGTCATTCTGTGAACAGAATTCTTCTTCTCCCATTCCTTTCTGGACATTGGTCTCTTTCTATCTTCCTCAGGGACCTTGAAGGAGCTGGTATCACTGATCGCAACTTCCATTATATCCAGAATCTTCTTTTCAATCTGTTTAGGAACAATGCCGTGGTCTTTATTGTATTTTTCCTGAATTTCACGTCGCCTCTGGGTTACATCTATGGTTTCCTGCATAGAAGGAGTAATCTTGTCGGCATAGAAGATTGCTTTACCGTTAATATTTCTGGCGGCACGTCCGACGGTCTGAATCAGAGATCTTGTAGAACGAAGGAAACCTTCCTTATCAGCATCTAGAATTGCGACCAGAGAAACTTCAGGCATATCCAGACCTTCACGCAACAGGTTAATACCAACCAGAGCATCAAATTCACCAAGTCTTAAATCGCGAATTATTTCCATGCGCTCTACAGTATCAATATCAGAGTGTAGATACCTTACACGTATATCATGTTCAGAAAGATAACCGGTCAGCTCCTCTGCCATCTTCTTAGTCAGAGTCGTAACCAGAACGCGCTCATTCTTTCTGGCACGTTCACGGATCTCACTCATGACATCATCAACCTGAGAGGCTACAGGTCTTACCTCAATAATCGGATCCGAGGATTCCTTAAGCTCCATTTCAGCAGGAGTTGCAGATACATAAAGAGTCTTTGGCTGGAGTTTTCTGAACTCGTCAAATTTAAGCGGTCTGTTGTCAAAGGCTGATGGAAGACGAAAGCCGAAATTCACAAGACTTTCCTTTCTCGAAAAATCACCTTTATACATAGCACCTATCTGAGGCACAGTTACATGAGACTCATCAATAATTAAAAGGCCATCTGCAGGAAGATAGTCAAACAGACATGGAGGAGGTTCGCCTTCCTTTCTTCCCGTCAGATATCTTGAGTAATTCTCAATACCTGAGCAGTATCCAAGTTCATTGATCATCTCAATATCATAAGTGGTTCTCTCACGGATTCTCTGCTCTTCAAGCAGCTTGCCGTTATCCAGGAAATACTGACATCTGTCCTTTAGTTCTTCCTTAATCTGCTCAACCGCATTATCAAGAATATTCTTTGGGGTGACGTAATGAGTCTTTGGGAAAATAGTAACTCGTGGCAGGACCTGCTTAATCTCTCCAGTAAGAGGATCAAAGGTTTTGATTGACTCAACCTCTTCATCAAAGAGTTCAATTCTTACTGCATAACCATCAGAATCTGATGGATAAATATCAATAACATCCCCTCTTACTCTGAAGGTTGAACGGGCAAAGCCAAGATCGTTTCTGGTGTACTGAAGATCTGATAATCGTCTTGTAATCTGCTCCTGAGAAATGAACTCTCCTCTTGAGACATGGAGCATCATTTTCAGGTAGGTTTCAGGCTCACCCAGACCATAGATTGCAGATACAGAGCAGACAACAATTACATCCTTGCGCTCCATAAGAGCCTTGGTGGCAGAAAGTCTCATCTGATCGATATGATCATTTACCTGTGCATCCTTTTCAATATAGGTATCAGAAGCCGCTACATAAGCCTCAGGCTGATAATAATCGTAATAAGAGACGAAATACTCCACCGCATTTTCTGGGAAGAACTCTTTCATCTCTCCGTAAAGCTGAGCCGCAAGAGTCTTGTTGTGAGATAGGATCATGGTAGGTCGGTTCAAAGAGGCAATAATATTTGCCATGGTAAAGGTTTTACCAGAACCTGTAACGCCTAATAGAGTCTGAAACTTATCTCCTCGCTCAAAGCCCTTACGAATCGCCTCTATCGCCTGAGGCTGGTCACCAGTAGGCTTAAACTCTGAATGTAGCTTGAAATCCATAAAACACAAACCGACAAGATTATTTGGAATGGCAGAACCGCCATCTGCGGATCAATACTTTCGTTTTATGCTAACACTAAAAGAAGCTTATTAGAATTGAAATTGATAATAAAATTTCTTGATAGATTCTTTCTAAGCCTGACGTCTGGATACATGATGATAGTTCTCATCATAGAACTTTCCGTTTCTTATGTCGTCAGTCATTCCGTCATAAGGAGTCTCATTTATAACATCATCATTATCAGCACCAGCATCGCCAATATAAGTGATTGTTGCAAACTCTGGAACAAGGTACTTAGGATATGTTTCGTATTTCTCTCTTGCTTCATACATTCTGTCCAGATGCTTATTCTGGTAGCAAACTGTAATCTCCGGATGTTCGCTAACCCATTTAGGGAAGAAAATAACTCCATTGATTTTACCCTGTGCTGGCATAAAGTCTAAAGCAACATCGGTTCCTGTTGGTTCAGTCCAGGTTATTTTAAAAATACCATCAGCAATCTTAAAAAGATTTATCTCCTGGTCAGTGACCCATCTTCCTTTTACCATGCCTCCGTGAATACGGTAGCAGCAGGTATGCTCATTCTTGCAGTACCATTCATATTCCCAGCCGTTATCGTATGTATAAATAAAGTGTTTACCAATAAAGTCCTTCAATTCCTTGATTTCATTTGCGTTGACTTTTCCTTGCATAATAAACCTCTCCATTTCATGTAAATATTTATATGTAATTATTAACATGTTTATTTTTGATAAATTATATATTATATTTTTCTCAAGTCAATTGCTCTGATCAAAGGATCTTTTTATGGCACAAAAAAATCTGTTACCTCTGATTCTGCTCGGTCTGCTTAGAGATACAAAAAAAACCGGTTATGAATTAAAAAAAGATTTTGAAACAGAAATTGGTGAATTCTGGTCAGTTCAGCATTCCCAGATTTACCTTGAACTTAAACGCTTAACAGAGTTAAAAGAGATTTCTTCTACAAAAGGATTTTTTGGCTCAAAAATAGAGAAAAGCTATTATGAAATCACTCCGTTAGGAGAAGAACGTTTTGAAAAATGGGAAAAGAGTTTTCAGAATGAACTTGCTGTAAATAAAGACGAATTCGTCTTAAAGCTTTATTTTATAAAAGATAAAAAAGATGGAAGATTACAGCAGCTTCTAAAGAACCAGTACGGTCTTCATCTTGAGAAACTTGCCCACCTTAACCAAAGAATGAAAGAGGTTTTCTCTAAAATAGAGAAAGATCAGAATTACGGACATTATCTGATTCTAAATCACGCAATAAAAAGAGAAGAAGAATATACAAAATGGCTTTCTGATTCTTTAGAGAACATCAGACAATAATTCAATCTTTCTCAGAATTACAACAAAAGCAGAAGCAGAGCATCAGAAGATGAATTTCCTGCTGTCTGCTCACTATCCTCTCGCAAAAATCCATGTGCTATACCATATCATAATCACATTTTTTGACCATGTATAGTGTATTAAACAAAGACAAAATTTTTCTTAACAGCCCAATGTTATTTTCGTTTTTTTCTCAATATTCAAAGACTCAGTTGAGATAGTTGTATATAAATCAAACAATCGTCACAGTTTACTTGAGAAAAAAAAGTGTGACCGTTAATGCATAACTTTCAAAACGTAGTAGAAATGCATTTAAAGACAGCTAAAATGTCGCAAAATTTATTTCTTCAACGAGGTATGAATATGCCAAACGAATTAAATACAGCATCCCTTGCAAAATTCAGCAATATAAATCTTGGCAGTGATAATTCAATTGTTAACATTACAGACGATAAGAATATTACAAAGAAAAAAGAATTCTCAAGTTCCAACATTTTCAGATGGATGCGTTCATCATCAACTCAGGCAGCAAACAATGAAGCCAGAACCCAGTTTCTAAAATCATTAGGTGAAGCTTTTGATATTGATGGAATGAGAAAAGATGCCTATGGAAAGATTACCTTTTCAAAAGAGTTCATGAATAAACTCGAAGGATTATTAGGCCCATCATTTAAACGTGAAGATTTTGGAATTCCTGAAGAAGGCGGAACAGTAACATCTGGAAAGCCTCTAACCCAGCGCAGAATAAAAGCAATTGTCAACGAAACAATGAACTACGAGAATAAGTCATTCTCGGTTGGGGCATACAAAGAGAAACTAAATGTAATCTTTAAAAATCTTAATATTCCAGATACAACCGGGCTAAATGTTAAGCAGACAAGGGAGCTATTTAAAGATAACCCTTCACTAAAATTATTTACAGATATGAAGAAATGCCTCGATTATCTGGAAAATGATGCTGACAAAATGGTAAGACTTGATCCAGAGTATGAAAAAGCACTGAAAAATAACGATGAAAAAGTTCTTGCCGATTTTAAGGATAAAACACATCTTCAGTATCTTGATCCTAATAGCGGAAGCTATAAGCCTTTAACAAATCTTGAAGAGCTTGGCACCGACGTGATCTGGGAGCGACTAGGAGGAGAACTGATTCATACAAAGAGATGTGGAGTCAATTTAACTGAGACAAAGAGCGCCGACGGTGTAAAAAAATACATCGAAGCGACAATCAAATCATTTGTAAAGAACGGAATTGATGCTTATTTCGAATCATTGATGAATGACAAAATTGAGGATTTCAATAAGCATATTACTCAAAAGCCTGGTGCCTGCATGGAGGATAAAGGCAAAAACTTCTTCGAATATAGACAGGATAAGATTCAGGGCGGTGTAATCAGAAGTCTTGAGACAAAATACGAAACTATAATTCACCACAGTAACATGGAGACACTTAAACAGCGAATTGAAAATGAGCTGAATACTCTCTTCACGAAATATCCTGATAAGGATTTCCAATTCTATCAGGAGGAAATGAATAAATCCCTGCTTGGAATGGAAGCTCAGATGGGAACTCTTGTTAGAGGTAAAACCGGCAATCTTGAATTCGAACCTAAGGTTGTAAAGGGAATTATCGAGGTACGTAAGATTACTGAAGAAGATATCAAGAATATGCTTGAACCTCTCTATAAAGACATTGTCGGAATTGACTAATCTTGAGGATAACGGTCTTAATGACCGTTATCTAATTACAGTTATGAGAATTAAGCTCCATATTTGTGGAGCTTATTCTTTTTGTGTACTTCTTAAAGTCATTATCTGCTATGCCGCTATATTCTCACCTATATAAAGACAAAAGATAACGGCAGCATCTAGTAGAAAAAAATATCCCTCTTTCAGACTTTGAAATCAGCAGAACATTGAAGATTAGGATTATCTGCTGCGATTAAGCCTTAGCTCAACATCAGCTGTAATTTCAGGTTCAAACAGAAAATCTTCATCATCTGCATTCGAAAAATCGAAATCCGAAAGTTGGTCCAGAGAATCATAATCCAAAGCAATCCTCAGAGTGTTTTTCAAAAAACTGTCGGGACTTGCTTCGATTCTATTTTTTCGTAAAGAGAAGGAACTTAACTCTATATGAGAATTAACACTGATTTCGATTTTACCTAACTCATTTATTCTAATCGAATATTCATTATTTAGATTAGGCTCCTCATCAATCCCGGTATAACTGAAGAGAGGATGCTTATGTCCTTCATTAAAGGAAGAAATAAACATATCTGCTATTGATTTACCGTTTTCCAGTGACAGCATAGATGATACAATCAGAACCTTCTTTTTGTCTTTCTCACTAAGAGCATCAAAACTTGCAGTATCATTCTTCATTACCAGCTGGCTTAATTCATCCATGGCAGTATCGTAGTCAGACGAAAGTTTCTTTCCGCCGGGAAGAGTAACCGACAGCCCCTGACTCAGCTTCTGCTTGAATAAAGAATTCGTTTTTATTGAAGAAAAAATACTATCAGTAAGAGAACTCTTTACTTCCTGAGAGATGATCTCTTCAAAATTTGTTTTAGCTTTGAAAACGTTATTAGCAGCAAGCTCGTTTTGGTTTCTCTGCTGCTCCATTCTCTTGATAAATTCCTTTTTTATAGAGTCTGATGCATTTCCTTTAATTCTATTGTCAACAAATGAAGAGATTCGTTTTTTAATAAAATCAATACTCTGTTTATGAACATTATCAATAATAGAACGATATTCGCTGTTAAAGGAAACCTCTCCATCATAGTAAGGAATTTCAAGATCCGGCGTCATCCCCATCTGACGCTGCACAATTCCCTTGATTAGAGGAAAAACTTTCATATTTTCAGTCATAATTGAAGCGCCGGTTTTAGCTTCGTCCTTTGCTCCCTTAAAAAAAGTGTAATCAAGACAAGTCTTGGAACAGAAAGAATGAAGCTTAGCGTAATTAGAGGACGAAATTGCCCCGAAAAGATTTGCCCTCTGCTCAGAGGATAAACGGGATAAGATACAGGTAGCAATAAGGTCTTTTGATACAGCCAGTTCGTCGCCTCCTGTTCCTAGAGCTCCCAAACCAGATTGAGAATATATATCCTCCATCGCATTGGAAAAACAGCTTACTGCATTATAAAGCTCAAGCTGAGATGAGTCTGAATTTACGTTTAATATTGGAGTTAAGGATATTTCCTTGGAAAGTTCAATACATTTGCTAATACAATTTTCAGGGAAGGCTTGTCCGTTAAGCCCTTTTATATTTTCTATGATCTGTTTATACAGTTTAGGAGAAGAATTTTTTAGCTCCTTAACTTCATTCAGATTGGATTGTATTCCTTCAATCTTTGCCTTAACAGAATTAAGAGAACGAAGTTTATTATCCCCTCCTTTTAGGAGCTTCACGAAACCGTTCATAATTAGCTTATCAAGATCGTTGTCCTGATCAAGAAGAGAAATCAGGTAAGAGGATGTTTCTTTAAATAATACCTTTTCCTCGTCTTTAGGTTTTATTGCTCTGGTTATTTGCTCAAGATAAACCTCTTTAGGAACCTTTAGATCTGCAATTGTTTTATCGTTACGAACTCCTTTTCCATCATATAGGGCAGATTTCAGATATTTCGCATACATTGGTGTAATTTTTGGACTTTCCAAAGCTTCAGAGTTGGAAATAGAAACCAACTCATTTGTCAGCGCATCAAGAACAGTTCTCAGTGAATTTTTAAGTGCC
>NZ_CACVSS010000089.1:0-6977 GCF_902756765.1 uncultured Succinivibrio sp.
CCCCGTAAGGGGACGAAAACATAAAAAAGAACAGTTTATCCATTTGTTTTATCTCCTAAGTTCTAAAACCTTTTCCCCGTAAGGGGACGAAAACTCATATCTTCGATTAGTCTCTTATCGATTGTATCTTGTTCTAAAACCTTTTCCCCGTAAGGGGACGAAAACCTTAAGTCCAGATGACACGTTGCTTTCGCAAAAAAAGTTCTAAAACCTTTTCCCCGTAAGGGGACGAAAACTATACTTCTTCAGGAATATCAATGTATCCACACCAGTTCTAAAACCTTTTCCCCGTAAGGGGACGTTTTGCATATAATTTTCTATGATTTGTACTAACTTATTATGATTTTTCATAAATACATCAGAAACTCATGAATAAATAACCTTTTATAAAATAAGGAAAAATCTTAGAGTTAACAGCGTTGGCACACCTGTTGCTATTCCCTAGCTATCAAGAAAAAAAGGGAGTAACAGATATGTGTGATTTGGTTGTTACAGAGAATGGTTCTGTTGTTGGAACCGAGAAAGGAAGAATCTACGTAAAACTACATGATGAGGAATTAACAACATTTCCTTCTGAATCACTCGAAAGCATCACCTTAATGAGTAATTCAACCGTTACAGCTTATCTGATCAAACAGTGTCTGACAAAAAACATTCCAATCCTTTATATAACCCAAAATGGTAAATATCTCGGAGGATACAGAGGGGTAACTACAAATAAAACAAGCATCCAGAGAGCTCAGTGCGAACTCTTTAATACAGAGTTTTCTTTGAACTTCGCCAAAAAGATCGTTACCTCAAAAATCAAGAATCAGATCTCCCTGCTCTATCGTCATAAGAACTGTGATGATATTTCTGCAAATATAGAAAGCATGAACAACTTAAAAAAGAGAATTCTGTTCTGTGATTCTATTGATGCTGTAAGGGGGTATGAAGGTAGGGCTGCTGTTATTTATTTCAGAGGACTTTCCAAACTGTCCGGAGAATTTGCTTTTGACTGCAGATCACGCAGACCGCCTCTAGATCCATTTAATTCAATGCTGTGTTTTGGTTATTCCATACTATACAACCAGATTTACTCTCTGATTGAGTCAAAAGGATTAAATCCTTTTTTTGGATTTTTCCATGCGGACGGCGATGGACATGCTTCGTTAGCAAGCGATCTGATGGAAGAATGGAGACCGCTTATAGTTGATTCTTCAATTCTTTCACTTATGAGAAAGAAAATGATCTTCAAAGAACAGTTTAATAAGGATGAGGATGGAGGCGTCTACCTGAATAAAGATGCTATAAAAACATTCAGAGCCTACATTCAAAACAAGCTCTTTCAAAAGAATCATACTGTAGAATCAGTTGAGGAGAAGAAATCATATTTCGATTTCATATCTCACCAGATAAGTACTCTTATCAGGGCGATTCTGCAAAAGGACTTCAGTCAGTTTGAATGTATGGAGGTTAAAGCATGAGCACCTCAGATACACATGTTTTTTTGGAGAAGGATATTAGAGTTACCGACGACCACCAGTACATAGTACTGATAGCCTATGACATTTCATCCAACAAAAGGCGTAACAAGATTAGTACCCTTCTGAAAAGTTTTGGCTTCAGAATACAGTATTCAGTATTTGAAGCAACATTGAGTCGAGATTCACTGAAAACACTTCGAGAGAAAATTGTTAATTATCTTGAAGAACATGACAATCTGAAGATATTCTGTCTTGCCAATTCATCTAAGGCATGGGAATATGGAAAGTCAGATTTAGAAAGTAAGAGTTTTACTGATACTAAGACAATAATTTGCTGATAAGTAATAAGTATTATCAGCTTTGATCTAGGATGTATAAATGTCAAAAAGAGTTTTATTTTCACCGGTTGGTGGAACCGATCCTATTTCTCAGGACAACTGCTATGACGGTTCTATGCTGCATGTCTGCAGACATTTTAAGCCAGATACCGTATATCTGTATCTTTCAAAAGAAATGCTGGATTTTGAAGAAAAAGATCATCGATACACCGAAGCAGTCAAACTCCTTTCAGACAAACTGAAACAGCCTATTGAAGTAAAACTTATCACCAGACCTAAGCTGACTGATCCACATAACTTCAACTATTTCTTTGAAGACTTTAATAACGAGATAAAAGCTATTGTTTCTTCATTATATAAAGATGATGAGCTACTGATAAATATCTCATCAGGTACCCCTGGGATGAAAAGTGCTCTGAACGTAATGTCCACATTAGGAGAGTTCAGATGCACCTGTATCCAGGTTTCCAATCCTGAGAAAAAGATGGGAGAACATACTCACAGGAATGATTTTGACCTCATGACGCTGTGGGAGCTGGATCCAGACAACGAGGACACGTCAGAAAACCGCTGTTCCGTGGTTAAATGCCCAAATCTTTTGCTGTTAAAAGAAGAACAGAATATAAAGTCCTTTCTAAGACAGTATGACTATCATGCAGCCTATTCTCTGGCTAAGGAACTTGAAAAAACTCACTCCAAAGAAGCTGTTGCAAGATATATTGATTATCTTGAGTTTGCCAAAGAACGCAGCGCATTTAAAAACGTAAGTTCCTTAGAGAATAAATTAAAAGATGTCTCTGAGCTATTACCTGTATCCGGTCCAAACAGACCTGTATTTGAATATGCATTACTGTGCGATTTAAAGTGGAAACGCGGAGAATTATCTGACTTTGTCCGTTCTTTATCTCCGCTGATTCAGGAACTGTTTCTGAGAGTCGTGGTTGTGAACATTTATCATGATTTGGCAAAGCTGATAAAAGATGCCAATGAACTAAATCCTTATAAGAAGACTGGGAATATAAATAAAAGACCAGAAGGGGGCAGTAAGGAAGTATGGGATATTACCACTATGGAAGTTCTTTCAGAAGAGGATGAAACGGTAAAAGCTATTCTTAATGTATTTAAAGAAGGCTTTAAAAAAACATTTAACCCAGATGAAAGATATTCTAATGTTACATCCGAAAGCCTATGTAAGATCATAGAAAAATTAGGTAAAAACGAGGAGCTGAAAAATGACATCAGCATACTGCGTCATCAGGTGGAAAGCACAATCAGAAATCTTCTGGCCCACAAGATTTTCTATATTGACGAGGATTGGATTAAACGTGCAACCGACAATCTGAATGAAGAGCAGATCATGAAGCTGCTTAAGAAAGTCTTCCGTTACACTGATGTGAAAGTAAAGGATGAGTACTGGAATTCATACGACAGAATGAATGACTTTATTATTGCCAAGATAGACGGATTGAACAAAGAATAATTCTTTGTATGTAAAGACAATTTCTTAGCAGGAACGAAACCAGACTCATAGAAATTCAAAATAATTTTTGGATAATTAAACAATTAACAAAAATAAACCGAGTTCTATAGGGAGATTTCCTTGAATAGTACTGAAGTAAAATTAGCATTGGGAGCCCTTCTCTGCAGTATTGGCAAACTTTACTACAGAGGATCGCTGATAAGCGCAGAGGAGTATGGTTATACTGCACTAAACTCCATAGTCAAAATATCAGATCCGGACATTCTGAATACCGTTCGCTACCATAAGCTGTCAGATAAGTTCACAGCTTCGCTTGAAGATAATGCCTTTGCCTATATTGTTAACCTGGCAAAGAGAATTGCAGATTCATCTGATTTTAAAAAACATAAACTGCTGTCAGCAGGGAAAAAAACTCCATTAAAGAGTATTTTCAACCGTCTTAACGATAACAGCGGCAACAGTTTCTTTGCGCCACAGATACTTGGTGAAGAAAAATATATCAATTATCCATCTGATAAAAATGTCTCTGTAGACCGAGAGTTTTATCAAAAGATAACCGACAGATTAACCAGAAGCATTCAGGGCACAAAGTATACAGCAGCTTCTTTTAATGCCCTACTGTCAGATCTAGAGGCCTTAACCTCTTTTATTCCGGCATCAGCCTCTGATGAGGAATTAGGAGATATCTCATTCTACGATAACGCAAAAATTACCGCTGCCATTGCCTCATGTCTGTATCAGTATGCTGATGGCAATACCAATTACAGAGAGCTGTTCCATTCAAAAGATAAGGATTTTCTCAAAGAGGACGCCTTTATGCTGTTCTCAATGGATATATCCGGCATTCAGAGCTTCATTTATACAATCAGCTCAAAAGGAGCATTGAAGAGTCTGAGAGCCAGAAGTTTTTATCTTGAAGTAATGATGGAACATGTAATCGATGAGTTGCTTGAAAAGCTGTCTCTTTCAAGAGCCAATCTGATTTACTCAGGTGGTGGACACTGCTATATGCTGCTTCCAAATACAGATACCATAAAGCAGGCCATCCGCAGCTTTGAATCAGAGCTTAATGCATGGTTTATCAGAAACTACCAGACCTCGATTTATGTTGCTACCGGCTGCGCTCCTTGCAGTGGCATGACACTGGAGAATGGAGATAACAATTCTCTTGCAAAGGCCTATCATAACGTTTCTCAGGAGATTTCTCAGAAGAAGATGAAGCGTTACAGTGCCGATGAAATAAGAGCACTTAACAGCCAGTCATATGAGGGTAATAGAGAGTGCCGAATCTGCCACAGAACAGGAAAGGTTGATGGCAATGATACCTGCTATCTGTGCTCTGCCCTTCTTGAAATCTCAAAGAGCATTCAGAAAGAGGATTACTTCATTGTTACAACTGAAAAGCTGAGGAATACGGCTTTACCTCTTCCTTTTGATTGCTACCTTGTAGGACTTAGCGAACAGGATGTATCGGTTGCTCTGCAGAGTCAGAATTACAAACGACTGTACGTTAAGAATCAGACCATATCTGCCAGATATGCTGCAAACCACCTGTGGGTGGGAGACTATAAGAATGAAGATTTTGACCGTTACGCAGAAGAGTCTGAGGGAATCAGTCGACTGGGAATTCTCAGAGCCGATGTTGATAACCTTGGAGCCACCTTCGCCTGCGGTTTTCAGAAGGCAGGTAAGGACACCTACTCAAATCTTGCAAGAAGCGCCACTCTCTCAAGAATGCTTTCAATCTTCTTTAAGCATTACATAAATCTGATTCTTTCAGATGGCGAGAGCAGATATCTTTCAAAGGATGGTAAACGAAAGGTAGCCATCGTTTACTCCGGGGGTGATGATGTCTTCCTGGTCGGTGCCTGGAACGAAGTAATCGATGCCTTTGTGGATTTGAGAAATTCCTTCAGAAGATTCTCTCAGAATACACTTTCGCTGTCAGGTGGTGTTGGATTCTATCCAAACAAGTATCCAATCCACATTATGGCAGAGGAAACTGAAAAGCTAGTGGAGTGTTCAAAAGACATTCCAAATAAAGATGCCATAACCCTCTTTGATAGGGATAATTCATTTGGCTGGGAGAATTTCATTAAAGGCGTAATGGATGAAAAGTTTAAGCTTCTAAATGATTTCTTCAGAAGTGATAAACGCAGCGAGACTTCACAGACCTATGGAAGCTCGTTCCTGTATAACCTTCTTGATCTGATGAGAAATTCAGATCAGAAGATTAACAGAGCACGTCTTGCCTATCTGCTATCAAGAATGGAACCAAAGGGCGATAATCTAGAAGAAAAAACTCACTACAAAAATTTTGCAGGGAAGGTCTATGACTGGTACCCAAATAAGCAGGATCGCTCTGAGCTAATCTGTGCAACCTATATCTATTCATATATTTTCAGAGACAAATTCAATAAAACAGAGGAGAGGAAATAAACATGGCTCCTAATAACAATTACAACAATAAAGGCAATTTCAGTCAAAACAGAAACAATAATGGTAATAAGGGCTATCAGAACCATAATAATGGATCTGCTAAAAAAGAAGCTCAGAGCGTTCCATACAAACAGTTGTCTGATTTAAACTATGTCGATACAGCTGAAGAAGTTGTAAAGACACTTGAAAGAGACAACAAAGACAAAATAAAACTTACAACCTCTCAAATCCGAAATCTGCTGGCAATGACTTCGGAAATCCTAAACAAGATTAACAGCAGTAAAAGTGCTGAGGAGACTAATCCAGAGATTTCTCCTGCCATTGTTCAGTACCTGAATTCTTTTAAGATTCGCTCTGTTTACGAGTGTGGCAGAACCCCATCTGTAAAAGACTTTATCAATAAAGCCCATATTCTTGAGCATTTGAAAGAAATAAAAACCATGAACGACTGTGAGCTTTTCTGCCATTACATGGAAGCACTTGTGGCATATCACAGATATCAGGGCGGTAAGGATTAAAGGAATAAAGGAAGACGAATTATGTACTCAAAAATTAAGATCACTGGTGTTATTGAAGTTGTAACCGGCATGCATATAGGCGGAAGCTCTGCTTTCTCAGCAATTGGAGCTGTTGATTCTCCTGTTGTAAAAGATCCTCTTTCAGGACTTCCTTTACTGCCTGGCAGCTCTCTTAAGGGAAAACTAAGAACACTACTGGCCAGATCAGAAAACAAGAGTCCTGTAGATGATCCAAATAAGGATGATGAAAAAATCCTGAATCTTTTCGGAACTTCTAAAGGAAACATTAGAAATGCCCGTCTTCAGTTTTCAGATGCAGTTATGAGTAACTGGGAAACTCTGGAGAAAAGAGGTCTGAGAAGCTCTACAGAAGTTAAGTTTGAAAATACTATCAACCGTCTGACTGCAGTTGCAAATCCTCGTCAGATTGAAAGAGCTGTAAGAGGTTCTGAATTTCCTTTAGAGCTGATTTATGAAATCACTGAACAGAACAGTGATGAGATAATCAGTGATTTAGAGCTTTTATCAAAGGGCTTTACCCTGCTTCAGTACGACTATCTTGGCGGCAGCGGCTCACGCGGTTACGGAAAGGTTGCCTTTAGAAACATCAAGGCAGAACTTGCTGTAGGAGATAAACTCGACGACAGCGTTTTAGCAAAGTGCAATGACATTTTTAAAGATTTTCAGTAGAGATCTGCTTTATGAAAACAAGGATATATAAATTTTCCTTTAAAAC
>NZ_CACVSS010000090.1:0-6925 GCF_902756765.1 uncultured Succinivibrio sp.
TTGAAGCTCTGGTAACGAGTCGGACAATGGCCTTAAGACTCTTATTCATTTATAAATCCCTTTCTGCGATTATCTGCTGTAGTTAATGTCGCTTAAAATGTTCTCTACAACCTTCTGACCTGCACCGTTCAGACTCTCACGACCAAAACCGGATCTGCTGCCGGTTTTCTCATATACAACATTGCCGTTTACATCCTTAATTCTGATGGTAACACTGACAACAGGCTCACCGTCTAGACCTGCCTTGTAGTTCCACTCATCAACAGAACCTGAAATCACATAGTTGTGGCTTACAGTCTTCAGCCAGTCATTTGCCTTACGTGTTGTATAGGAATCATCAAGAATACTCTTAAGATCCTTTGGCTCGTCAGCAGACTCATAAGCTACATAACTGATGTTTTTTGCACTCAGTTCTGAACAGATAATTGTTTCAACATTCTCTGCTGCCAAAGGTGTATTTGACTGATTAACAAATGGCATTACCGCAAAGGTTGAACCGTTTGATACAGTCACACCGTTAGATCCTCTGTAGGTTGAGCAACCTGCTAAAGAAACAATTGCTGCTAAAATAATAAAAGTTAGTTTTCTCATTTTGTTTGTTCCTCAAATATTAAAAAACCATGCTGTAACCGACTGTAACGACTACAGACTTATTTCCCTGACGATCTGCTGTCTGCAGAGATGACATCAGGAAGAGCTCATCCTGAGCTTTAAATAAACTTACTCCAACACCGGCACTGATACCTGCATCCATCTTTTTCTCTGTAAAGTTGTAGCCGGTAAAGGCATCAAAAATAAAGCGGGGAGATGGTACGCTTGGACCTGGAACACCAGGTTCACCGTGATTTGTAGCAATACCTAATGCAAGATGTTTGTACTGTTCAGATATGTATGAATCTGGACCGATACTATTGATATTTTCATTATCTAGAGAACCGTTAAGTTTATTGGTCTTATTAAGCGGATCATCTGATATATGGTTATTCTGATATAAACCTGCCACATAACCGTAAACAGTAGGATCTGAACTGAATACAGGAGTCATTGCCATAGCTTCAAGATCGTATCCGGACCCCAGATTCTCATCATAGCGTGATTTGTATTTATGATAACGGGAAGTAAATACAAAATACTCTCGTCCCCATGGATTAGCACCGATACTCATCTGAGCGTAGTTGTCTTTACCAAGAACGGTCATCATGTGAGATAGAGTTGAGTGCTGATTTAAAGCTCCTGTTAAAGAAACAGAATAGCGCTCATCTAATCTGAACAGATAGTCAAGTTTCACACCATATCGAGGATCGGCCGCACCATCAGCAAGATCGGCAGTTAAGGTGAAATCATGCTTTTCTGTTTCGTAGGAAACAGAACCGATAACTCTCTTCTCAGACTTAAGTTTATCTATGGCCATATCATCAGGAGCTTTAGATCTCTGATATACAGTAGCAAGAGAAAGCTGACCTAAAGAATATGGAGCATGATAACTAACCGTATAGGAGTGAACTCCCCACTTAGGCTGAGAATTATAGACAGCCATCAGACTTCGGGACATAGAGTTGTTGTCTGCAGCCATCTGAGATCTTAAAGAATTGTTAACTGATTTATCAGGTGAAGCACCCACGGTTCTCTTTGCAAGCTGATAGGCATCCAGACGTTTGGTAAGCTTTTCAAGTGCATCATATCTCTCTGGCTCCTTGATACCTACACCGCGTTCTAGAAGATCTTTTATTTTTGCCTTATCCTTGGTTCTTACAGCCAAAAGCAGTTCCTGACTGTCTGAAAGCGCATACTGAGCAAGAGATGAGCGTTTTCTGAAATAAATGGCACTCTTGATATCATTTCTGTCAATCAGAGTAGAAATAAACTGAGAAACCAGAGCCTGACTCTGAGTTGATTCAAGTTCTTTTCTGAGAACTGCCTCTCCTTTATCCTTTGAGACAAAAGTAGAGATGATAGAAGCAAGGGTCACATTGTTATCACTAAGACTTAACAGTTCTTTAGTCTTGGTTTCAACAACAAAACGTCTTAGTTTATAGGCTTTGTCAGTGTAGCCGAGATCCTCAAGAACAGAGGCATATGACAGAAGATCAACAGCAGAAGGTTCACTGACTGTAGACAGATACTGCTCATACCAGGCCTTAGCTTCATTACCATACCCCAGCTCTGAAGCCAGACTTGCAGCTATCTGCCATGCATTTGGATTGGTTATAAACTTACTGCGATATTTCTTGTAAAGAGAATCTGCCTCTTTTTTATCACCGTTTAGAAGAGCAAGATTACATAAACCTTCAATTGCCTCTATATTAGAAGAGTCATTCTTCAGCATTTTTTCGTAAATGCCTTTTGCCTGCTTGTAATCACGCTCATGCATTGAAAGCACAGCTCTGTATGATAGAACCGCATTTGATCTGAATGAAGCAGGATCGTTTTTCTCAACAACCTTTAAAAGCTTCTGCATAAGCTCATAATTACCCTTCTCATTTGAGTAGGTCAAAAGCTCTGAGGCAATTGCAAAATCCTTCTTTTTTTCGTAATAAGCTATAAGCTTATCAAGATTGTTCTCATCAATAGGACCAATGCTGTTTAAAAGCTGATAGGTATTTGCATCTGAAGAATTGCGATCAAGCAGAATATTCTGGGAGTATCTTCCAATTGAGTCATCATCACAGCTCCAGGCAAGAGAAGAAACCATGATCATGTAATCATCATTCTCTTCATTCCAGTTTTTAACACTGGTAAGAGCTGTCAGTGCCTTTTTATCCTCACCAAGCATTACATAAGCATTAGCTGCATATAAAGCTTCCTGGGAAGTTGGAACTCTTACAGTTCTTAAAGATTCATAGGCCTTGACTACCTGAGGATAATCCTGAACATAACTTGTCAGTCTAAGTTTATGGCCAAGGAGAACTTCATTCTTTGGAGATTTTTCAAGGAGACTGTCAACAGCTGAAAGAGCCTTCTCTGAACCATAGGCTTTTTCCATAACATCAACAAAATCGTCATAGTCATCTTCTGCAACCAAGCCCTTCTCAAAAGAAGCGTCATAGAAGATTCCCATCTTCTCCATGTCTGCCAGAGCACTTGATTCAGCTATTCCCTGTTCAAGTTCCTCTTTTGTAGGGTCAAAATTCAGTAATTCAAGGCTTAGACGCTGGGAATTTTCAATATCAGACTGCCAGGTATATACATCATGCAGTTTTCTGGCAATTTCAGGCTTATGATCCTGATGTTCATCTGAAGCATAAAGTTTCTCAAGAACATCCTTTGCCTTATCCAGATCCTGTTTTGAAACTGAAGTTTCAACCAGTTTCATGAGATTCTCATAGGTTGGCTCTTTCTGGCAAAGTGTTTCTAACAGCACTGCTGATTCGTCAAACAGACCAAGCTTATTGGCAGTATCAATCTCTGCCTTTATAAAATTGATGTCATCCTTGAACTTACCGTCATACTCTTTTAAGAATGAAGCAAATAAATTCTTGTCAAAAGCTTCAACATACAGTTTGAAAAGCTCTTTATACCCTTCTTCTGTTTCGTCGTTCAGGAACAGAGACTTTCTGATTTCCAGAGCCTTATCATAGTGACCGGACTGAAGAGCTAAAGAATAAGTTTCGTTTAAAGTCTTATAATCAGGCTCTTCTATTTTGATGATATAGTCATAGGCACGGTTGGCATCAGAAATCTGGTAACAGATATTTACTATCTCATGGATCTGTTCTGGTGAAAAGTTTCTGTTTACAAGAGCATCGAGCTCTGCCTTAACCTCAGTTATAACCTGTTCTTTTGACTTGTTGTCAATAGAATCAGACATGGCAACACGAGTCTTGAGATACAGAATAAAGGTATCTAATGCAGAATGGTCAGGGTCTTCCTTGATTTCAGGATACAAAAGGTCCATTACCTCATTATAATTACCTTTTTCATACAGAAGTTTTGCCTTTAAATAAGGAATCATAGGATCATCTGGATTGATCCTCTCTAATTCTTGAAGATAGGTTAAAGAAACCTCTGGTGAATTTGTATCAGATATTTTCTTCTCCAAAGCTGTTAGAGAAGGAGATAACACATACACTGCACCTGCAGCTCCTGCTGCAAGTAAGGCAACTGTGGTCTTGTTAAGAAGACGTGTTTGCTTGCGGTTATTGTCTTTGTTATTTTTCATTTTAAAGAAAGCGACTATATTATCTTAGTTACAAATCAGAGTTCCGGAGATTGTTCCCTTATCCTTAGTTTCATATACCTGAACTGAAGACTCAGAGCTTTGAGTAAACTCATGAGAAGATACTAGCTGACATTTCTTATCTGACCAGACCTTCATCTTCAGAGGAATATAAGCAAGAATCTCAAAATCGATCCTGTTGTTGTTTAGCTGCCATTTATTAACAATTCCATTGGCACTTTTCAGCATTGGATTGGATGTTCTATTCTTTTTAAAGGAAACATAGCTGCGTTTTTTGTTTAGAATCAGATAATTACCATCTTCGCAGTCGTTAAATCCAACAAGGTTGCTGGATACAGGATATCCATATGATTTAGGGGTTCTGATAGAACGGATTCCTGTTGATGTAATAACGAAAGTTCCATCTAAGGTTTTAGCAAGACCAGTCTCATACAGTGTTCTGGCTCTCATTGCGTACTCTGAAAGATACATTGGAGTAACTTCCTGAGACAGAGCGTACTCATACAGAGACTTCAGAGCTTTTAAAGAAGACTGATAGGTTCCTGAGTACATATGGTAGTAAATAGCAATTGTTTTCAGTCTGCGTGGATGACCAGTAATTTCAAAGGATTCAACAGCTCGACCAAAACCGTCAAAATGCTCAGTCCACTCATTGGTATACATATTCTCATTCATCATAGGAGCATAAACCTGTACGCCATTTGTGGTCCAGTAGATCACAGGAGAGACATTGGTCAGGGAATCTTTTCCCTTTACAACCATGGTATTGCCGCCGTTTACATTGAGAAGCCCAAGCTTTTCAACTTTATCAATGGCTTCCTTTGAAGGATCGGCATCACCAGACCATAAAAAGACCTTAACTTTTTTGCCTGGAGGACACAGCTTTGTGTTGATGTAGTTTACTGAGCCAGCAGCTTCTCTGTCATAATCAACATGATCATAGCCAGGAACAGGAAGGAACTCACCGTAGATAAGGTGAGACTTGGGATCAGACATGTTCCAGGTAAAAGGATGTGAATAGGTATGAGAAGCAACTTCAACATTAGGTAATTCGAAGATTTTACGTGCTAAAGCTTCAAGTTCTGGAGCCTGATCTGCATGAATACCGCCGGCACTGATCTCACCTTCAATAACAGAAATAGTCTGAGGAATCTCAATTGGCTTAAAGACCTCGTTATAAAGAACCTCACTGACAAGAGGACCGCCTTTAAACCATGATCGTGATGGGAAACCATCACCGTCAACATGAGAAGTTAAAATTCTGAGACCAGACTCACTACTGGCATCGGCTGCAGGGATTTCTGGCAGATTAAGCATCAAATCCAAAAAGCCAAATGGCTCTAATAGCCATATATCCTGACTGTTGTTAAGACTGGTTACAGGATAAGGGTCAACAGCTACACCTCCCCATGGAGCCTTAAATACAAGATCTGAAGTCTCGTGGTTAGGATTGGATACTCTTGCTAAAACCTTAAAACCTTTTGACTCATCTACTTTATAGCTTAACAGTTTATCTTTAGGAGAAAAAACAGGATTGATTATTCCCTTTGAAAGCGCAGGCTTTTTTTCAAGCTTGTAAGGAGCATCAAGTTCTCCCTCAGAGGTAATTCCAAATGCCTTTAAAACCTCAGTATCATCTGGAAGGTTTCCCAAAAACAGGATTGGAAGGTAACCCACGTGAGATTTAAGCCATTCAGTCAGCTCGTGGTTCTGTCTATATCCGTCACCGCCTTCTGGGTAGAATACAATGGCGGCATAACGTGAACGATCAACCTTTGAAAAATCGATGTCGTAAATATTTACATTGTCGACAATATAACCTTTGTATTCCAGAGGAGTAGTAATTCTGGTGTGAATTGCAGAACCGTTATCCTCAGAAAGATTGCCGTCATAAACACCAAGGATTCGCCTTGGGACAGTGTAGGTATAGCTTACGCCCATGCCATAAAGCATACCGTCGCTTACATAAGGAGTATAGCCAAGTGCAGCGATTCTCTTTGCAAGCTCAACTCTTCCTTCAAGATCTGTATCAGGAAGATAATCAAGACCGATAGCTTCAACACCAGCAGACTTAACATGGTTCAGTCTGTCCATAATCCACTTTCTGTCAGATTCACTAACATCACTGTAGGAATCATCTGTTGCAGAATAGGTTTTATAAACAGATTCAGCACCGACTGCTTCTGGCTTGAAGTTGATTTTGTCAAAGATTTCAAAACCACGGTTAAAGATAAGCTTAGGAAGGACAGAATGAATACCGTTGACAAGCTTGGTTAAACCTTCAACCTGTCTGTCATACTCAGCTTTATCCTCTTCTTCATCAGCATATGCATTGAAGCTATCCAATGTATCAAGAAACAGACCGTCAAAATGACGCTTTTTTAAATCCTCTACACGCTGAATAATATGATCGTGCCATAACGGAGAGGTCACATCCATGATGTTGCTTTTCCACTCTTCATTATCAGTACGTTTTGCTTCCTTAAGATAATCAGGAAGAGATTCGTCATATTCTCCAACTGAAATGTATGAGTAAACAGAAATTCCGGCATTATGCAGCTCAGATATCTGTTTGTCTGTAACATTAGAAGGATCCAGTACAACCCGGTCAAAATTCAGTAATTCACGAATCGAATCGACTTCGTTGTAATAGAAACAGATTGATTTGTTTGTTTTCGCAAAAGCAGGATTAAGCACTGTCATAAGATAAAGCAGTGCAAATACAATTAACTTTTTCAAAATATTCAA
>NZ_CACVSS010000091.1:0-7532 GCF_902756765.1 uncultured Succinivibrio sp.
GCAAATGGACCTGTAACCTTATCGGTCATCATCTGATCAACGGTATCAAGACCTGCAAGGAAGGCTGCAGGTACGTTTGAGGTATGAGCGCCGTTCAGAATTCTTACCTTACGCAGACGGTAAGGAGTGATATCCGGTGCTACAACAACATTCAGGCCTGCCTGCTTTAATGGCAGCTTGCGGCTGATTTCATCAGAGCCTTCAATTGCCAGGAAGCAAAACTCCTCGCCGGTGGACATAAGGGCATCCTCATAGCCAAGCTCCTTGGCATAGCGTTCAGCATCTGCCTTTGGATAGCCTGATACCACACGATCTACAAGGGTATTGTAGAATACGCAGTCTTCACATACATAAGCTTTAAACTCATCGCCTAGGTGCCAGTCATCGGCATGTTTTAGAATTATTTCTTTTAATTTTGTTCCGTTGTTTTCAATAAGCTCACATGGGAGGATATTTAATCCTGCAACTGAACAGGCATTCTCTACGCCTCTGAAGGCTTTAAATCTTTCATAAAGCAGCTGGGTAAGTTTTCCAGGGAATGACAGCACGCACCCTTCTTCTGGTAATTCTTCTTTGGTATAAATCAGACCGGCTTCGGTAGTATTGGAGAAAATAAACTCAAGGGTAGGGAGTTTGAAATCTTCCTTGAGTTTTTCAAAGTCTTGAGTACCGGTACAGTTCTTCCCCTTGGTGTTGGCTGAACCGCAATTACTCTTCCGTTGAACAGGTTCTGCTTGTTCATACGATAAATCATCCAATCGATAAAGCAGCGAATAAAATTACCTTCTCCAAACTGAATTGCTTTAACTGGAAGATCTGATTTGCATTCTGGTTTTAAAGCAAGGTTTAGTTTTGTCATTTTCTGATATGTCCGTTTTGATTGAATTTTCAATGTTGTTAATTAGTAAAAGTGTCTGCAGCTATTACAGCTGCAGACAGAGTTTCAGGAGTTTTAAGCTGTGAAATCTATTTCCACCTTCAGCATGTCGGCGCCGTGGGCTGCAAAGTCTGCAAAGGCCTGAGGTGCATCGTCAAGCCTATAGGTATTGGTGATTGCCTTTTTAAGATCAACCTTTCCAGCCTTAACCAGGTCGATTAGATTCAGGAAGTCCTTCTTAAGTGCATTACGAGAACCGTAGACATTAAGCTCTTTTTTCTGCAGCAGAGTGAAGTTGAAATCAAGGTTCTTCTTGCCTACACCGATAAGCACAACGTTGGCGCCAAAGGCTGCAACATCGATAGCATTCTGGAAGGTGGATGGCAGACCAACCGCCTCAATTGCCACATCAAATCCCTTGTTGTCGGTGATCTTCATGCATTTCTCTACGAAGTCATCTCCGTTGTTGATGATGCCGCCATCAAGATTGAAGCTCTTTACAGCGTAGTCAATCTTCTTCTGGGCCACATCGGCAATATAGACGGTTGCCCCCTGAGATTTTGCGGCAACTGCAGCAAGGGCACCGATGGTACCGGCACCGATTACAAGAACCTTGTCGCCTTTCTTTACCTGACCACGGGTAACTGCTCCGTGGTAGCTGATGCAGAATGGTTCAATCGCAGCAAGCTCAGCAGGATCAAGTCCCTTACCGTCATAGATACGCTCAAAAGGCATGGTGATGTACTCTGAGAAAGCACCGTCTCTCTGGGCTCCTAAGGTCTCATTGTGCTCACAGCAGTTTAGAAGACCGCGTTCGCAGGAATAGCACTTGGTGCAGTTGAAGTAAGGATTGCAGGTAACAACCATGCCTTCCTTAAGTCCGTACTTTGAGGCATCTCCGTTGAGCTTTTCGATCCTGGCAGAGAACTCATGGCCAGGGATTCTAGGATAGGAGGCATAGGCGAAGGTGCCGCGGTAGGTACCGAGATCACTTCCGCAGATACCTCCGCGCAGTACCTTTAATAAAGCCTCTCCTTCTTTTGGTTCAGGCATAGGAGTTTCAATGATTTTTACCTCACCAGGCTTTGGAATAATAATGGTTTTCATAACAGATAATCCTTAAACATACTTAGTAAATCAGGTTAACTAGGGCGGTACTGAAGCTTGGAACGAAGGTTAAAAGCAGCAGACAGCCTAACAGTAGAATGTAGAATGGTATTGCCTCTTTAATGAAGCGGCCCATTGGACACTTGGTAATCGAACAGGTAACAAACATCAGCGTTCCCATTGGAGGGGAGATGGCACCTAAGGCAAAGTTGAAGATCACCACCATTGCAAAGTGGATCTCATCGATACCGAAGTGCTTGGCCAGAGGAGCCAGCAGAGGTACCAGAATAATCATGGCGGCGTTGCCTTCGATGAACATGCCGATGATTAGAAGGAACAGGTTTACACACAGAAGGAAGATTACAGGATTATTAAGATGCTCAATGAAGAGTCCTGTAAAGTACTGTGGAACCTTCTCCTTGGTTAAAGCCCAGGCAAAGGCAGAGGCTGCAGCAATAATCAGCATGATGGCGGAGGAGGTCAGCACGGTCTCCTTCATACCGCGGATAACATCCTTTAAAGTCATTTCACGGTAGATGAAACCTAAAAACAGGGAGTAGACGATAGCTACAGAGCCGGCTTCAGTTGGAGTGAAGGCACCGATACGGATACCGCCGATAATGATTACAGGCAGACACAGAGGCAGGAAGGCTCCGCGGAAGGTTTTCCAGACTCTGGCAGCTGAAGTATCAACCTTTATGGTGCTTCTATAGCCGCGCTTGTAGGAGACAAGGGCTACAAGAATCATCAGGGTTATACAGAGAATTACACCAGGACCGATACCTGCGACGAAGAGCTTTCCGATTGAAACGTTGGCAATTGAGCCGTAGATAATCATTGCAATTCCAGGAGGAATCAGCGGAGTGATAATAGCTGAGGTTGCAACCAGAACAGAGCCGAAGGCCTTTGAAAAGCCTCTTTTCTCCATTTCTGGCACCAGCATTTTAGCTTCCATTGCAGCATCTGCAAGGTTTGAACCGGACAGACCGCCCATAAGAGTTGCCACCAGCACGGTAACATGACCGATACCGCCAATGATATTGCCTACAACCGCTTCACAGAAATCCACGATTCTCTTGGTTACACCGGTGTAGTTCATGAACACGCCGGCACATACGAAGAAAGGTATGGCTAAAAGCGGAATTGACTGAGAGCCTGCCAGAACACGCTGAGCCAGAATAACAGAGTTAATCTCAGTGTGAAGTGCAAAATAGGTGGCGGCTGCTCCAAGAATTGAAATAAAAACCGGAACCTTTAAAAACAGGAATACTAAAAGCAGAACTGAGGACAGACCGATAGAAAAATCCATGATTATTTCTCCTCCTCAGAATCGTCTGAGATGTGTTTCTCATCCTTGGAATCTTCCTTTTTCATAAAGAAGGTTGCATAGGTCAGAGATACCATCATCAGCACACAGCATACTGGTATAATACCGTTTATAAAATAGAAAGGTACATGCAGGATAGAGGTTGATTTACCTATCTTCATCATCAGTTTGATGATGTCACAGCCTAGGTATCCTAAATAACCCAGTACCACCATACAGATGACGTAATCCATTTTTTCAATGAACTTCTGGATTTTTTGAGGAAATAGACTGACCACCATTTCAACTGCCACGTGACTTCCGTGTCTGAAGGCAGCACCTGCACCCAGGAAGGTCATCCACAGAAAGCACCACAGCTGAACCTCTTCAGCCCAGATGATAGGCTTGCCTACAAAGTAGCGCATAATAACTCCGCCGAAGGTTACACAGACCAGAACGGTCAGAGCTATGGCTGCTAGGAGCAGATCTATATTAACGATGAAATTTGATTTTTTCATAATTATCTGAAATATAATGAATTTTTGATACAGGCAGGACCGCCTTACGACGGTCCTACAAAAAGCTACTGCATAGCTTTCTTTACAGTGTCATATAGACCAGGAGTCCAGTCTTTGAAGTCTGGAAGAGAGTAGAACTTCTTTGAGGTATCAATTAAGGACTGCTTGAACTCAGGAGAAGGAGTAACCACAGTTACACCTTCAGCCTTGAATTTAGCAAGAATGTCTGCCTCTGAATCATCAACAATCTTGTTCTGATACATAGCTGCTTCATGGCAGGTTTCAACCAGAAGCTTCTGCTGCTCAGGAGTTAGAGAATTGTAGAAATCAGTACCTACAACGATATTGGTGATGTTGAAGACGTGACCATCTAAGAGCAGATATTTAGCAACCTCATGGAATTTGCCGTTGTATAGAACTGCTAGTGGGTTCTCAACACCGTCAATGGTTCCCTGCTGCAGAGAGGTGTAAACTTCACCTAAAGCCATTGGGGTAGGAGTTGCACCTAAAACCTCAAAGCCCTTAACCTGGATGTTATTTGTTGGAACACGGATCTTCATGCCCTTGAAATCTTCAACCTTGTTAACTGGCTTGGTGGTCAGAGTATGACGTGCACCGTACTTCCAGTCGGTACCGATGATCTTGAGGTGAGCTTTCTCTTCTACAAGCTTTGCCTGATCCTGATACCACTGGCTGCTGTTTAGCTTGAAGGCCTCATCCCAGGTATTGAAAAGGAATGGTCCGAAAACGATACCTAGATCTTTTATACCGCGATCATAGAAGAAGGCGCCGTCGGTCAGAGTACATACAGGCTCGCCTGCAACCATCTGATCCATTACGTCATCCTTTGAGCCTAGCTGTGATGATGGGTAAAGCTCAATCTTGAACTTGCCGCCTGAGCGCTCCTCAATAATCTCTTTCCACTTCTGACAACCTAAATCGAAAGGCTCTCCAGGATTGTTTGCATATCCTACACGCAGTACAACGGTATCATCTGCCTGAGCTGCTGATGCACCGATAGTCATTACAGCAGCAAGACATGCTGCCAGGGTAGCTTTGGTTAGAATGTTTTTCATATCTTTGTTCCTTATGTTCACAAATTGTATTTTTGTTTCAACAAACATTTTGAGGTGTTGTTATGAACGAATACCAATATAGCAACGATTGTGCCAACTGAAGAAAATGCCGTAATGAAGGGAAATACAGTTTTGTATGTTTCAAAATCGAACAGAAATGACTAAACAGATGTTTTACGATGTTTAAAAATAAAACATCTGTTTTTGAAAAAGATCACAAAAGTTAAGATTAACGATAAAAGTTAAGAAGTCTCTTCAAGCTCTTTGATTTTTCTCCACAGAGTTGAACGGGAGATGCCGGCAAGCTTTGCTACCTCGGAGTTGGAATGGCGGGAGATCATGTAGTTATAGTACTGTCGTTCAAGCTCCTTAAGAGTTAAATCATCCCTGAAGACAGCATCTTCGGTAGAATGTCTGGTATTTATAGCCATGCTGTTTCTGTAGAGGATTTTCTCAACATTCTGTTTTCTGATGTCACTGCCATAGAAGGATAAGGCCTCAGCCACATTACGAAGCTCTCTTACGTTACCAGGCCAGCTGTAGTTTAGGAGAATGTCACGAACCTCATTATCAACAAAAATGTCATCTACTTTCTTTTTGCAGAAGCCTGCGATAAAGGATTTAAACAGCAGGATAATATCATCGCCTCTCTCACGAAGAGGAGGAATGGATAGACTCAGTACATTCAGCCGATAGTAGAGATCGTATCTGAATTTACCTTCTTCGCATAAGGTCATGATTTCTTTATTTGAGGCGCAGATGATGCGGATATCCAGAGGAATGATCTTGTCATCATCGATACGCATGATTTCACGTTCCTGAATTACACGCAGGAACTGACTCTGAACCTCAAGCGGGATTTCAGTAATCTCATCTAAAAAGATAGTTCCTCCCTGTGCCATTTCAAAGAGTCCTTTTTTACCGTTGCGTCTTGCTCCGGTAAAAGCTCCTTCCACATAACCGAAGAGTTCTGAGGCTACCAGTCCCTGAGGCAGGGAGGCACAGTTTACAGATACAAAAGGCTTTTTGGCACGAGGGGAGTAGTTATGAATACTCTGGGCAAAACCTTCCTTGCCGGCACCGGTTTCACCGAAGATCATGATGGTGGAATCTGAATTGGCAAAGCTCTTGGCCAAAGATACCGTGTCCTCCATGGAAGGGCAGGAGTAGATTATGTCCTTGAAGTTATGACGGGCGTAAAGACCCTTTTCATAGGAGGAGAGTTTGATGGTTTTTACAGTCTCCTCAATGGCGGTACTATCCTGCAGGATCACCACCTTATCTTCAAGTGAATCGTGGGCCAGGGGAATTACTCGGATCAGGACCTTGTTCTGATTTAAAGAGATAACCCTGGCCTGCTCGGAGGTGGACTTAATCTCTGTTTCCAGCACTCTGTACCAGTTATCAAGAGGCTCAGGTGGCATGATTCTGCTGGCATAACCGTTGTAGAGAATTGGCTTATTCTCGGCATCAAAGATGATTACACCTTCTTCAATGTTGTTTAAAAGCGACTCCAGACGGTCGATGGTCCTTTCCTGATTATCAAGATTTCTCTCAAGCTCCAGTGCCTGCAGAATACCTTTTTTTACTGAATAGAAATCAACTTCTACAGGGGAGATTTCTACTGAATGCTGTCTTGCGGTCTCAATGGCAACCACACAGCCGACAATACCGTCAGCACCGTTTCTGACACAGGTATTTACGGTGTTCATAATCTCTTCGGCATTTGAGCAGGGATGCAGTTCCACCTCTATACCGTTAATCGAGAATTCTGCCGGGGTAGGGCCGATAACATTGTCCTGACTGACCACTGCGATCTTTGTACAGCCTTTGGCTATAAGTTCATTTAGAGATTTCTGAATATCAAAGAAGGATGCGGTAAGATCAACTACGGTAAGTCCCTTGATACCCTTTAAATAATTGGCGGTACCGCCGCGGCTTATGACAATATGGCAGGAAGGGTATTTTCTGAGAGCTTCAATAGCATTGTAATCGTAGGCTTCAATTACAGGAATATTAAGTTTCAACTGTGAAATGGCACTCTGTGCCAGTGCCGTCATATGAGCGTTTGGGGCGATAAATACTATTGAATCTTTCATTAGTGGTTACTTTAATCTATCTTCTGACACAATCTGCACTCGGAGCCGACAAAGACGATGGCATAGCAGTCAAGAGGATGATTACCGACTTTTTCCTTGAGTACAGCACCTTCACGGTATCTTTCGATTTCCTCTCTAGCCTCAGCAAGTTTTGCGTCTACTGCTGCTTCGCTGTCATCCTTTTTATGCAGATATTTAAGTTCAAGCAGGAAATAGTGTCCGTTAGGATAGGTATTCTTTACAAATATATCTGCAAATCCTTTTCCAGTGTAAAACTCAGTGTAGGAGCTAAGCTTTCTGTAAATACTGTTGTTGATGATACTGTCACATATCAGCTGCAGAGACATCTCTGTGAATTTTCCTAAAGACTGTGGATTAAGCTTGGTCTCTATCTGTTCTGTTATTATCTGTAAAAGAGGAGTTATATCAGCTGACTCTTCAAACATAGGAGATAAATCTTTGTAGGCATCTGCACTGTACCCTATAGACATGCGGCAGTAGTCTAAGAACAGATTCTCATAGACTCTATTTGGAATAACAAAGCTGGTT
>NZ_CACVSS010000092.1:0-6877 GCF_902756765.1 uncultured Succinivibrio sp.
AAAAGCTTTCTTGGCATGGATTACTCCATGAAAGATTTGTATGTGGATAGCGAAGGTAATAAAGGGGAGTATGAACGCTTCTATAGAAAATCGGAGCAAAAGCTTAAGAAAGAACAGAGAAAACTGTCTCTGATGAAGAAAGGCTCCAAAAACAGAGCCAAACAAAGAATTAAAGTAGCAAAAGTCCATGAAAAAATTGCTAATCGCAGAAAAGATTTCATGCAGAAAAAATCACGACAGATAGCCAATGTCTATGATTGTGTATGTATTGAAAATCTTGATATGAATGGTATGTCGCAAAGTCTGAATTTTGGAAAATCAGTTCATGATAATGCTTTTGGCAGTTTCATAGAAATGCTTTCCTATAAACTTAAAAGACAAGGAAAATATCTTGTAGAGGTGGATAAATTTTATCCAAGCTCTCAGCTTTGCTCTGTCTGTGGATATCAGAATAAGGAAACCAAGGATTTATCCTTACGAGAATGGATTTGTCCTCATTGTGGAACCAGACATGACAGAGATATCAATGCAGCAGTAAATCTTCTAAAAGAAGGCAAAAGACTTTTGCTAAATCAAATAAAACAAGAACCAAGGGGCACTCGGGGATAGCCTGTTGTGAGGTAAAAGCTCACTGCTTTGGTCGTTGGATCAATCGAACAGGAAGCCCCTACCTCTATAGGAAGGGGAGTAAGTCACAAGGCTATTTTTAGCCAATCTGCCACCTCTGAATTTATGATATGTTCTTATAATCACATAATCAGTTTAAATTAGTTCTGAGATTGGAAAAGAGTAAATAATGACCAGATTAATAATGGTCTGATACATAAGTGTTTTTATTGTCTAATGCGAAGAGAATCGCATTTAAATGCGATTCTTTCCTGTTTTAATTTTATTTATTTTCATTTTTTTTACCTTTTAAAAGATTTTGGGTGATAGTGATCAATTCTTTTGTAATTTTGCCGGATAAAAGCCAAATTCTGTACACATTTCAAGGTTGAAATTAAATTGACCACCTAAACTTTTTAATACACTCTGTAAAGTAACCGGGAAAAGATATTTTTATGGTGAGGTGTATGGAAAAGAAGGCTTTATCAATGTCAGCTCTGGAGAGAGGAGAACTCTTCATGAGAGCAGCTCAGTACAAGAGAGCTAAAGCAATGCTGATGAAGGTTGGACCTAAGAATCCTGACTACAAAAGTGCCCAATATGATTTATTCATTATTCATGCTAGCGGATGCTTAAATGAAGTCATGATTGATGAAGCTATTCTTAATCTTAGAGAAACTGCCAAGTTCGGTATGGATGAAGCCGCAAAAACTCTGGCTGTAATCAAGTGTTTTGAAAAAGGACTCGGAAATATTGATTCGCTGAAAAATCTAGTTGTCTGCCGCTATAATCAGCCTAGTGTTGCTGACTGGACAGAATCTCCTGCCGTTGAGTTCTTTTCTGCAGTTCTTGCCTGCAAATATTTCTTTTCTCTGTGTGGGCGTCAGGGGGATTTTTATGATGTAATCAGTATTGGATCAATGATGCTGAAATACTATTTCTCTCATCAGGATGAGGTTCCAGAGTTTAGAAAGGTTGTTAGATACATAAATGATAACTACACAGATGCTCTGCCTGATAATTTAAGCTGGTATTCAGTTTGTGTTGAGCTCAACGACCTGTACTGTTCAGTAAAAAAGACCAAGTCAAACGGTATTCAGGCCTATAATCTGATTTCCGCAGTTTTAGAATATATTCATACTGAATTCACCAATCAGATTAATCTCATCAATTCTCAGATCAATGAATATAACAGTAAAAATTCTCAGATTTCCTTTAGCGATTACGTCTTTGAATATGAATCTGTTCCACAATAGTGAATGTTTTTTACTGTTTTGAAAAAATGCTTCAAAATGTGGTCTGTCTTTTTGAAAAATGGACACCTGCAAGGTAAAATATAAATAAAAACGCAGGAGTCTTTACGTGGCAACCGAAAACGTACAGCAAAAGAAAATCAAATCAGTTGTAATTATCTCAAAGGTATACAAAAGACCTCTATCTTCTGCGATTAAGGAAATCGCACAGAAGTTCTCCTCATATGGTGTAAAAGTCTATATTGATGCCAATACTCAGGTTGGTTTTAATCTTCCTGATCTTGAATGCATTTCAAGACGAGACATGCGTGATGTTGATTTGATTATTGTTGTCGGTGGTGATGGCTCGGTATTAGGTGTTGCCAGAACTCTTGTTGATCTGAAAGTTCCTGTTTTGGGTGTAAACAGAGGGCATTTGGGGTTACTTACAGATGTTAGTCCATCTAACCTTGACGAAAACATCAAGAAGATTGTAAATGGTGAATATACTCTTGAAGAGAGAACCATGATTGATGTTATCGTCTCTCGCCACTCCGAGGATGGCGTTGGGGAGATGGTCGGTCATTCTCTTGCAACCAATGAGACTGTAATTCACTCTGGTACTATTGCCCACATGATGGTTTTAAAGGTTTCCATTGGTGATAAATACATGTACACCATTAGAGGGGATGGTATTATTATCAATACTCCAACTGGTTCAACCGCTTATTCTCTTTCTGCCGGTGGTTCCATTATAGAGCCCCATCTTGATCTGCTGTCACTGGTTCCAATGTTCCCTCATTCTCTAAACTGCTCTCCAATCATTATTCCTGGTAAAAGCGAGATCAAAATTGAATTTGAATGCCCAGATGATCTTCCTGAACTGATTGCAATCAACTGCGACGGTCAGGTTACCATGAGAGCTGATACCAAGTGTACAGTAACAATCCGTCAGCATCAGATCCCTCTGACTCTTATGCACCCTCACGGCTATGATTACTACAGCCTTTTAAGAAAGAAACTGGGATGGGGCAAGAGCCTGGTATAACTGGATTTTTTTTATGCTAGAACAGCTAATAGTTAAAGATTTTGCTTTAAGCGCAAAAAACACTCTGGATTTCAACTCTGGCATGACCTGTATTACAGGTGAAACTGGTGCCGGTAAATCTCTGACTGTGGACGCTCTATCTCTTCTGCTAGGAGCAAGAGCTGATGCCAATATGGTAAGAACAGGTGCTCAGAAGGCAGAACTTAATGCGGTTTTTTCCATAGATAGAAATGAACTGGCAAAGAAATTTTTAAAGGAGCATGAGCTCACATCTGAAGACAGTTCTCTGATGCTTCGCCGAGTAATCGGATCAGATGGAAAATCCAAAGCCTATATCAACGATACTCCATGTACTCTAGCCTGGCTTAAGGAAATTGGAGCAATGCTTGTGGCCATTCATGGTCAGCATGCAAGTATCAAACTTATCGATAAGAGTAATCAGCTGAAGCTTGTGGATGAATTCGGTTCGTTAACAGCAAAGGTTAAGTCTGTTGATGAGGCTTTTAACGCTTATAACGTCAGCCGCAGAAAACTGCAGGATCTGGCCGATGAGCAGCAGCAGGGAGCTGCAAATTACAAGAATCTTAAATACGAACTTGATGCGCTAAACAAGCTGGATTTAAAAGAGGGGGACTATGAGCAGATAAGTCAGGATTACGACTCACTGCAACATCAGTCCCAGGCTCAGGATGCTGTATCACTGGCACTTGGTGTACTGGAAAACGAAGAGCATAACATTATTGATATTATTTCTGCCCGTATCTCTGATTTGAGCCGTGTCAGCGTCTATGCAAAAGACAGTATCGAACCTATAATTGACGATCTCTCAAAGGCAGCAGAACATCTTGATCTGGCAAGAGATGCCTTAAACGATCTTACTTTAAAGGCTAATCCTGAACTGGTTGAGGAGCTTTCCGAGAAACTCTCCAAATGTCATGAGTTTGCAAGGCGTTTTGAGGTCCAGCCTAAGGAGCTGTACAAAGTAAAGGAGCGCCTTGAAAAAGATCTTGAGCATTTTCTTTCCTTAAAAGAGCAGATTGCGGAACTTACCGGAAATGTAAAAAAACTCAGAGATGACTACGAGGAAAAATGCCGAGAGCTCTCTGAATTAAGACAGGCTGCGGCTTTGAGAATGTCAAAAGAGGTTTCCTCAAAGATAAAAGATTTAGCCATGAAGGATGGTGTTTTCATTGTGAATGTTGTTCGCGATGAAGACTGTCGTCCAAGAGCAGGGGGCAGAGATGATGTAGAATTCCTGTTTTCTGCAAACCTGGGGGAGACTCCAAAGGAGCTTGGTGCAGTAGCATCAGGTGGAGAGCTCTCCCGTCTGGCTCTGGCGATTGAGGTTTTAACCTCTTCTGCAAATTCTACTCCTACACTTATATTTGATGAGGTGGATACTGGTATTTCCGGTAGAACTGCTTCGAGTGTAGGTTCTCTTCTGAGACAGCTTGGACAGAGTGTCCAGGTTATAACTGTTACACATCTTCCTCAGGTGGCTGCAAGTGCAAATCAACAGTTTGTAGTCAACAAGGTGCAGGAGGATGCTAATGTCATTTCCAAGGTATGTAAGCTTGATACTGATGGTCGTATTGAGGAAATCTCAAGAATGATGGGAGGTAATGTTGTTACAGATGCTACCCGTCAGTCAGCCCTGGCGTTATTGAAACAGAGCGGTAACTAATATGTCAGAGAAAACCACTCTTACCTTAAAGAATAAAGAAAAAGTAACTATACGCTGGGCAGAGATTAAGGATGCCAGAACTATTGTCAGGTTAGAGCTAGAATCAGCTCTTTATGAGAATAGAGCCGAGCCGATTACTATTTCTGAAGCCGAATTTACCAAATACTGGGAAGAGCGTTTGAGTGGCGATAACTATAAAACTCTGCTAGTTTGTGGTGCAAACAGGCTCTATGGTTTTTTAACTTTCGTTAACGAAATAAAATTAGGACAGGTACTCGCACTTTATATTGATCCTGCATATATGAGACTGGGTATAGGCTCAAACCTTATGAGAATAGCTGAACAGATGGTTATACTTAAGGGCGGAAAAAGTATAGAAGTGGAGGTTGAAACTCAAAACAAAGGTGGACTTGTTTTTTACGAGAATCTCGGCTTGAAGAGAGTCGGCTATGTAAATGACCACCTGATAAAAATGGTAAAGGAGCTATAAGCATGCTAAAAATTTGTATTGTTGGTCTGGGCGGACGTATGGGCCACGCTTTATGGGAATGCTGTCGTGGTTTAGCTGATGCCAAAGTAGTATGCGGTATCGATAAGAACAGAGATTCTCTTCCAAACGGCTGCAACGTTGAAGTTGTGCCTAAGGTAAATGAGCTGACTGTAGTTCCTGATCTGATTATTGATTTCTCAAGACCAGAGTGTTCAATGTCTGTTTTAGCTTACGCTAAAGAACACAACTGCGCAGTTGTACTTGGTACTACCGGTTTTGATTATGACCAGCGTGACAAGATTAAGGATTACTCAAAGGTAATACCTATTGTTATGTCAGCAAACTTCTCAGTAGGTGTGAATATTCTGTTAAATCTGGTACAGAAGACAGCTGCGGTTATGGCTGATGCCGATATCGAAATTGTTGAGGCTCACCACCGTTATAAGGTTGATGCTCCATCAGGTACTGCTCTTGCTATTGGTGAGGCTGCAGCTGCGGGACGAAATGTAAACCTGAAGGATGTGATGGTTTCAGGTCGTGATGGTATTACCGGTGAGCGTATCTATGGTTCAATCGGTTTCTCTTCAATCCGTGGTGGTGACATTGTCGGTGAGCATACCGCTATGTTCTGTTCAGAAGGTGAGCGCGTTGAATTAGGTCATGTTGCTACCTCAAGACAGACCTTTGCTCGCGGTGCTCTTCGTGCTGCATTATGGCTAAGTGGTAAAAAGCCTGGTCTGTACTGCATGAACGAAGTTTTAGGTCTGGATAAGAACTAATAATCAAATTTCAAAGCTCCATTTTTAAGTGGAGCTTTTTCATGCCACTTTCTTTTTTCTGTTATTAAGGATTTCTTCAGTGTCTAAATCTCTATTGGTAATCGGTGGCAGTTCCGAAATTGCTCACTCTTTCATTAAGATGGCAGCCCTTAAGGACTACAGCATAACTATTACGTGCAGAAATGAAGAAACTCTTAGCAACACCTGCTCAAATTTCTATAAGGAAACAGGTCGTATCATCAATGGAGCTGTTCTTGATTTAACCGATCTTGAAAAAGTATCAACCTTCTTTGATGACAGGGAAATTCCTGATGTGCTGTTTATAGCCGCTGGTACACTTGGAGATGTTAAGGTCTGTCAGTATGAGCTTAAGAATCAGCTGGAGATTATTAACGTAAATTACACTGCAATCGCTACGCTTCTGGCCTCTGTAACCGATAAATATAAGGCTAAAGGTGATGGGCATATTGTGGTGATAAGCTCTGTAGCTGGAGATAGGGGATATTATTCCAACTATGTATATTGCAGTGCAAAAGCTGCTATAAGCACCTATCTTTCTGGGCTTAGAGCTATGTTATATCCTCACGGTGTGAATGTGCTGGATATAAAATGCGGATTGGTTGAGACTAAACTTAATGCTCACAGGAAAAAGCCTAAGCTGATTACTGCATCTCCTGATTACGTCGGTATGCAGATCTTTGCTTCAATGCAGAAGCGTCATACTGTTGTCTATACGCCACTTATCTGGTACTTCATCATGGGATTCGTGAAGATGATCCCTGAGTGTATATTTAAGAGAATTAAACTTTAGACGTTTCATTTGAATTAGTCGTTGAGATCTGTGTTTTTCAAATAATTCTCCAATTTAAACTTCGTTTTAAGTTTTAGCTACGTCTTTTTTTATAGAGATTAACCTGTGTTAAAATTTAAACAGAAGACAAAGAGGCGTTTATGAAGAAAGATGTTTTGCTATATACCGGTGGAGAGGACTTTGCTGAAATTATCAATGGAGGAGGTTACTACGTTGATAAAACTGCT
>NZ_CACVSS010000093.1:0-6535 GCF_902756765.1 uncultured Succinivibrio sp.
TTTATCTATGCTAATTCACATGCAGGTTACTATCCAGGAGCAAACCAGATCCTCTATAAGATGCTTTTCACAAAGGAAGGCAGAATACTTGGTCTACAGGCCATTGGCATGGATGGAGTTGAAAAGAGAGTTGACGTGGTGGCTACGGTGATAAGACTTGACGGCACAGTTCACGATCTTCTGGACTCAGAGATGTGTTATGCCCCTCCATTCAACTCAGCAAAGGATGCTGTAAACATTCTGGGTATGAATGCGCTTAATATCATAGAAGGCAAAGTCAAAATGGCTTTTCCAGAAGATCTTAAGGAAAGCTATCTGATTGATGTAAGACCAAAGGCTGTATTTATGAAGCAGACAATTGAAGGAGCTGTAAATATACCTGTAACCGAGATTAGAAATCGTCTTGATGAGATTCCTAGGGATAGGAAAGTGGTAATGTTCTGCAACACAGGATATACCAGCTATGTTGCATCAAGAATTGTAAATCAGAATGGCTTTGATAATGTTTATTCCTTCGGAGGTGGAATAGAGTTATACAAGGCTCAGAACTGATTTTTGATTTTTCAAAAAACGCGGAAATTCCATGACATAACCAACATTTTTTAACAAATGATCGGTACACAGTTAGCAAGTTTTGTACTTTCATTTTTATTTATAGAAATGATTCTGATATTCTTGCGACATTGTTAGTTGTCCTTGTTGGATAAAATCTAACTGATGAATTTGATGTTGTGATTGGATATTGCAGTGCCGATTTTGACACTGCAATTTTTTTTGTAATTTTTCAGTGCATTATCCTGCCCACGAACACATATTTTATAACTGAATCACAAAATTCAATTTTCCTACCTTTTTCTGTTATTCAAAAAAAGCTTTGAGAATCAATCAGTATATTTTCAAACAAAATTAACCTCCGGTATTCTGCTAAGCCTAGTCAATATTTGTATAGTATATTATCTACATTTTGACCAATTTCAGTCACGACAATTAAATCAGTCATATAAAACAATCATCAAAATGCGCATAAACACCTTTTAAAACACATTTATCACTCTTATTTACAAATAGTTTTTCTTAACATCTAAGATATACTTAAAGTAGAATTAAATCAGTCAATATAACTAAATATAACCATCAAACAAACATAACGGAGACAATATGACACAGTGTGTTGTTATTGCGGATGATCTGACGGGAGGAAACGCTACTGGTGTTCAGCTCAAACAGAGTGATTTCAAATCCATAAGCGTTCTCAACGCCTCAATGATAGATAATATGAAATCAGATGATATTGACTGTATTATCTATCCTACAGACAGCCGTGCAATTCCAAAGAAAGAAGCCTACAGCAGAATATATGAGGTCTGCGAAAAACTTAAAAGCAAAGATACCAAGGTATATTCAAAAAGAATCGACAGTACTCTAAGAGGAAATATCGGAGCAGAAACCGATGCAATGCTGGATTCTTTAGGAGAACAGTACACAGCCATTGTGGTTCCCACCTTTCCCTCCTCAGGCAGAACAGTAGTAGGAGGATATCTGCTGGTAAACGGAGCCCTGCTGCACAAAACAGATATAGCCATTGATCCTAAATGCCCTGTTAAGGTAGCTAAAGTCTCAACAATCATCAAGCAGCAGTCCAAATACAGAACCACCAATATCTACTCTGAAGACATGATGAACGGTAAACATCATCTGGCCGACATCATCAAGGAAAAAATCAGTAAAGGAAACAGAATAATCATCTTTGATGCGGTAACACAGGAAGATCTCGATCTGATTGCTGACGCCGTTATGACCAGTAAACAGAAGGTTCTGGCTGTAGACTCAGGAGCATTCACTGCAGCCTTAGCCCGTAAGGCTATAAAACCAAAGAACCAGATTGCAAAAAGTCACGTGCTGGTGGTTGTAGGAAGCGTCCATCCAACTACTGCAAGTCAGGTGGACAAACTGAAGATTATGCAGAGAACCGTCAGCGAAACAGTGGTTACAAAGGAATTTTTAGAATCTGACGAGCGACGTGAGAAAGAAATAACCAGAGTTGTCGAAGCTATTGTTGAGAACTACGACAAATTCCCTATCTCAACAGTTATCGGAGATGGACTTGATCTTAAGAAAAGAATTGATTTTAAACCTTATATGAAGAAAATGAATCTTTCCTTAGATGAAGTATCCGCAATCATCAATGATGCCTTTGCTGAGATTACCATCCGAATCTTTGACAGAGTTAAAGCCTTCAAGGGACTCTACTGCTGCGGTGGAGACATTACCGTTGCAGTCTGTGAGAAAGTGAAGGCAGCTGGTATCACTCTTGAGGATGAGGTTCTTCCACTTGCAGCCTACGGCTATATCAAGGGAGGTCCTCTTGATGGCTGTCATATCGTTACCAAAGGCGGAAGTCAGGGAAATCAGGACGCGCTCATAGACTGCGTCAACTACCTGAAGAAGAGATTATCAATTTAACGTAAAGTATAGGAGAAACAGGAAATGACAAAACCACTAATTGCTGTACCAATCGGTGATCCGGCCGGTGTCGGTCCAGAGATTGTTGTAAAGACTCTGGTATCCGATGAAGCAATGAATGTTGCTGATGTAATAGTTATTGGTGATCATCAGATCATCGAGCAGGCAATTAAAATCACAAAAGTAAATCTGAGTGTAAATATTGTTAACTCTCCTAAGGAAGGAAAGTATCAGAAGGGAGTTTTAAACCTTATTGATCTTAATAATATAGACATGTCCAAATTTGCCTTTGGAAAAGTCAACGGCATGTGCGGAAAGGCAGCTTATGAATATATCGAAAAATCAATTGAGCTTGCCATGAACCGTGAAGTACTTGCAGTGGCAACACCTCCTATCAACAAGGAATCTCTGCGTGCGGGCAATATCAATTTCATAGGTCATACCGAAATCTTCGGTGCGCTCACCAAGACACCAGATCCTCTGACCCTCTTCCAGGTTCACAAGCTTCGAGTATTCTTCCTGACAAGACATGTCTCTCTTCTTGAAATGCTGGGCATGATCAAAAAGGATCGAATCAAGGATTATGTAAAACGCTGCACCGATGCGCTTAAGAAACTTGGTGTAACCGAAGGTACCATGGCTGTTGCAGGTTTAAATCCTCATTCAGGTGAACACGGACTCTTTGGCTGGGAAGAAGTAAACGTAATAGCACCGGCCTGTAAGGAACTTCAGGATGAGGGCTTCAACGTGGTTGGACCAGTTCCTGCTGATTCAGTTTTCCACCAGGCTCATCAGGGAAGATACAACAGCGTTCTGTCTCTGTACCACGATCAGGGCCATATCGCCACCAAGACTCTGGACTTTGAAAGAACCATTTCCATCACTGCAGGAATGCCTATATTAAGAACCTCTGTAGATCACGGCACGGCATTTGATATTGCAGGAAAGAATATTGTAAGCGAGGTAAGTATGGTAGAGGCCGTTAAACTGGCCGCTGAATACGGACCAAACTATAACAGGTAAAACACCACTAAACACAAACAAACACAAAGGAGTTAATTATGATTGAAGGACTAAACGGAGGCCAGATGCTGTTGGGTCTGTTTATCGGACTTGCAGTTCTATTCTTCCTGGTACTCAAAACCAAGGTTCACAGCTTTGTAGCTCTGATTATTGCAACTGTAATCATAGGCGTTGTTGGAGGAATGCCTGTTAACGCAACAAAACTTGCTGACGGAAATACAATCGGCATCATCAAATCCATTACCTCAGGTTTCGGAGGAACCTTAGGAGGAATCGGTATCATCATCGGTTTTGGTGTAATTTTAGGACAGATCTTTGAAATGTCAGGTGCAGCAAAACGTATGGCCTATACCTTTATCAAGCTGTTCGGTAAAAAGAAGGAAGAAGAGGCAATGGCAATCACCGGCTTCTTCGTATCAATTCCAATTTTCTGTGACTCCGGTTTCGTGATCCTCTCACCTATCGCCAAAGCCATAGCAAAAGTTGTAAATAAATCAGTTGTAGCTCTAGGTGCAGCTTTAGCAGCAGGTCTGGTTATCACCCATACCATGGTGCCACCTACTCCAGGTCCTCTTGGTGTAGCTGGTATCTTTTCCATTGATGTCGGTACCTTCATTCTGATTAACCTGGTTCTAGCCATCCCAATGGTTCTGGGTGTACTGTTCTATGCAAAGACCTACCTGAACAAGCACTTTGATCTGGTTCCAAATGACAAGGGCTTTTTGGAGAAGATTGTCGGCGACTACAATCCAGATGCAGCCTTAAATGAGGATGACTCAAATCTGCCAAGTGCATTCATGGCATTTACTCCTCTGGTACTGCCAATTCTCCTGATTCTGATGAATACCATTCTTTCAGCACTGGGATTAAAGGAAGGTATCTTTAATATCATCATCTTCCTAGGTCAGCCAATTATCGCTGTAGGCATAGGCTTACTGGTTGCTATCGCAACCCTGATTCCAACAGTTGATAAGGAAACTGCCGTAAAAGAGATGGAAAAAGGCATGGCCTCTGCAGGTATCATCCTTCTGGTTACCGGAGCCGGTGGTGCCTTAGGTCAGATTATCAAGGACTCAGGACTTGGTACCTATATTGCTCAGGGCTTTGCAGCAGCAAGCATTCCAGTAGTTCTACTGCCAATGATTATTGCAACCTGTGTTCGCTTCATTCAGGGTTCTGGTACTGTAGCAATGATTACTGCAGCAGGTATTACCGCTCCAATCGTAATTGCAGCCGGTGCTAACCCAATGTTAGGCGCAATCGCCTGCTGCGTAGGCTCATTATTCGCCAGCTACTTCAACGACTCATTCTTCTGGGTTGTAAACAGACTGCTGGGTATCAGTCAGGTAAAGGATCAGCTGAAGGTCTGGACCGCTCCAACCACCATTGCCTGGGCTATCGGCTGTGTTGAAGTTCTGATTCTGTCAGTCTTCATGTAAGCAGTAATAAAATTAGACAATAAAATCTGTTTAACACCTTAGTAAAGAGCTCTCTAAAAAAAGGGGGCTCTTTTAATTTTAGCAGTGTTCCCCTGTGAATTAGGATATTAGCTCCAGTTACAGTAGGCGTTCAGCATAAAAATCATGTTTTATTGGATGCATTTTTGGTTAATTCTGTGTACTTCAACGGTCAATTTACTATACGTTTTATAATTTTTTCCGGCGTATACTTGGCATCAAAAGCAAGACATTTGTTGTTCCTAATTCAAACAGGCTAAGGAGCTTAATATGACGGAACATTATTGTCCACCAAGAGCTATAACAGACAAAACAATAATAAAAAGACGCTTCTACATATGCAGTCTGATTGTTTTTCTGATTATCTTCTCCATAAGCTGTGTAACCAGCTGGGGAGCACAAGATTTAATAGATAATATTGTAAGTCCCGAAGAGCTGCTTATTTACACCGTAATTGGCTTTATGCCAGCTCTGGTATTATTTGTTTACGCTTATTATTTTCTGACCGGAAGATTAAGAGACTGCGGAAAGAACACCTACCATGCCTGGTTTATTCTGATTCCACTGTTTGGATTGGGATACTGTATCTATCTGTGTTTCCCAGTGTCTAAAGAGATTACTACATAGCAACAGCTGGTGCGCATCCATATAACAAATACAGAAAAGTGTACCAGCTGAACTTTACACTGATTCAAACTGCTCAGGTACTAGTCTCTGAAGTCAACAAATACTTGCTGTCCTGAGCAATTCTCTATAATTAGCCTTTGAAGAAAACCTCTGTACGGGCGTCACGGCTTTCCTTTAAATACTCATCAAAGTCAATCTTGAGATTGATGTAGTCTTCATATGGTTTTACCAGACGAGGATCAGGATGACCTTTCATATTGATATCGAAAAAAGCCTTGATTGAAGCCATTTCTTCAATTCTTCTGTTTTTCTCGATTAGTTCTGCAGAAGTCAGATCTGCTGATGATAGTTCTGCTGTAGATAGTTCGCTCATAAAGTGCTCCTTAATGTTGTTTTTATGTTTGTTATGCTGATATTTTCTATGAACAGCACAAATAAAACTTGTGATCCCGTCAAAAAAATGAAGATTGCCTACACGAAGTCAGCTATCCATTTTTTTATCAGAAGTTATTACCTTGATTTCAACTGGTTACATGGATCACTATTTTTTATAGTGAGTCCTCCAACCACCATTAAAGTTTAGAACGGAAGAATTTGGATAAAATTAGAGCGATACAAAAGAAAGATCATATTATTTGAGAAGAAAGAATTCTTTATGCTCTGATCACGATGACACCACGCTTCTTTAAAGATTCACAGATATCCTCAGGAAGACCTTTATCAGTAACAACCATATCCAGATCATCTATATCGCAAATCTTATAAAGACTTGTTGCTCCGTACTTGCTTGAATCAACCACCAGAACCTTCTTGGCATGTCTCTTTAAAAGAGCCTTCTTGATTATCACCTTGGAGTAACTTGGAGTTGAAACACCTGGACTCTCATCAATCCAGGCATTGCAGGCTAAGAACACCAGATTAGGATTAATCTTCTCAAAATACTGTTTGGTATCATCGCCCGCACA
>NZ_CACVSS010000093.1:6555-7283 GCF_902756765.1 uncultured Succinivibrio sp.
TGCGACAGTTCGGATAGCACAAGCGCGATATTAAGATCAGGAGTAAATACAGTTAAGGGAATATTTGGAATGTTTCTGGCAATCTCCATCGTGGTAGTTCCGGCATCAAGAATTAAGCAGTCCCCCTCCTTGATCAGAGAAGCTGCCTTCTTTCCTATCAGAGCTTTATCCTGATGACGGGTAACAGCTTTTTCAGTAACAGGAGTCTGAATTGGAATATAGCGATTCAGGGTTGCGCCGCCGTGAACTCTGCTGATTGTGCCCTTTCGTGTGAGCTTGGAAAGCTCTCGTCTGATTGTCGAAGGAGAAGCTCCTGTTACTTCAACCAGCTCCTCAACCGTAACCAGGTTATGAAGCTTTAAGTGATTTAAGATTGTCTCAACTCTATCATTACTCATGACTCGTATCCTTATGCAGCTTTAAAACGATTATATAAAACGGTTGATTTTTAAGGAGTGAACCGGTACGTATTCTGGGAAAAAGAAAGACGAAAATTATTAAAAGATGCAGACAAATATTGGTCAAAATGTATGTATATTTTTGCAGTCAAGTAAATTTATCTTTTATATCAGATAATTGATTATATATAACTCTCCAAGTCCACTCTCTGTATAACTCATTAAACAGCAAAAAATCTAAGTTTTTTCTAAGAGTTAAATCTTATTCTTCAAACAAACATACAACCTATATAGGAGAATAAAAATGAAGTTCAAGACAGTATTAGTGTT
>NZ_CACVSS010000094.1:0-6521 GCF_902756765.1 uncultured Succinivibrio sp.
CCAGAAGATTTAAAAAAAAGATAAAAATACAAAGATTTTGCTATGAACTTGCATAACATTGGTCCATTTACAGCGTTTTTTCTTGAAAATATCCTTTTCTGCGGATATGCGGTCCTAGCAGCGGTTTCGGCTTTTGCAGTCCATAAACTGCTTGTTGTTGAAGAAACAGGTCAGAAACATAATCGTCAGCCGGTATATTTTCAGAGAACACTTCTCAATAAAAGTCAGCAGAAGATATCTATTCTGCTTTTTGTCCTGTCCATTGCTGGTATTGTTCTCTACCAGCCAGCCTCATTTACTATAAATTCTATTTTAAGTCGATTCTGTGACTTTTCGGTATTCACCCTGGGATCAGATAACTGGGAGAACTTCATCGTTTTTCTGATACTGCCTCTGTGCACCTTCAGTTTTCTGTGCTCCATCGGGACAACTGTATGGCTTGGAAAACTCATAGCAAGACTTAAGAACGAACTGCTCCTGGAAAAAAGACAGTACCGTGCTGCGATAATCACTGCAGTTGTGCTCTGGAGCGGAATTCTTCTGATGACTGCTGCTCTGCTGGTTCTGATGAGCTGTTACGGTAAATAGACTCTGTCTATCAGTGGGCTGTTTAAAAGGCGTAACATAAGCGGAGCCTTTGCAGATAAAGCTTTTTCGTACCTCACATTAGTACAACTGTCGAAGATTATTTCAAAATTTTTCTTAAAACCTCGCCTTACTCTCTGTTCTCGTCCTTGTTTCTTGTTTTTTCGTTTTTCTGCCAAATAATAGAGGTATACCTTGGAAAAAAGAAATAACTATGTTCGCATCTATACAGCAATTCTTAAAACTGCTTATTCTTGGATATACTCCACAAGGCATCAGAGCCAGAACTATTATGGCTGTCTGCACGACTTTTGCTGTCCTGATTATTGAGGTGGCAGCCTACAGCTATTACTGGGACGAGATACCGGATATGATCAGATTCGATTACGATTTCAACGGTGTTCCTAATGATATTGTTGAAAAAAAATACATCTGGTACAACTTCCTGCTCCAGATTTTTGTCTGTATCTTTGTATTTATTTTAAAACCGCTCCTCAACAGGATTAAAAGAGTTCAGAGCCTTCTTCGTGACAATGACGGCAGCAAGATTCCTCTTGTGGAGAAACGCTGTACTCTGTTTGCCTGGGAGCTCTCAATGCTCTTTGTGACCACGGAGCAGGGATATGTGTTTGATCTTGTGGATGTTATTGAAAGTCCAATGTGTGATGACATTGTCTCTGCAATCTTTGTTTTCTGGCTGATTGTTCTGGTTGCGGAATTCTATTCAGATCTGAAGAAACTCAAAAACTCGGATTCGGTTTCTGAACCGAACTCTCTCAAGGTTGAATGAACTGTTGAATGGAGGGAGCTCTTTGTTCTAAGAGAGCAGGAATTTAAGCTGCCAGAGGTAAATTAAATTCCTGCTCACTCAGAGCAAAGTTCTTCTTATGCTTAAGATAGCCTTTTTTTGCTTTTACCTTACGATCTTCAAAGACCTTTGGTACACAGAACTCCTGTACATGCATCTGCACGAAATTCCTCTGTTTAATTTTCTTTTTTGACATTTTTATTCCTCTTTAAGTGAAAGAAAAGCTTTTTAAACGCTGTCGTGATTCTTTCTCTGAACCATCAAACAGGATCTAGTATAGTTCAGGATCATTCCAGATCTGAATATTTATTCTGAAATTATTTACACATGAATATGTATAAAGATGTATTTGTTCAAGTTTATCTTTATTATCTGGTGAAAATAAAGATCTTTTCTGAAGGTTGCCCACCAGTCTTCACCGGTGAGCAGTACATGAGGTAAGGATTACAGCTTTGAATTAGCCCATCTGGTCAGAGGCTGCTCCAACAGATGATGAGCTGCAACTGCGGCAGCCAGAATACCGATACATACTAGGGAAATCAGCAGTACAGGATTCTCATAGCTCCACTTGAGATCAGGCAGATTTACGTAGTCTCTTAATGCTCTGATCACAATGGTGTGAACCAGGAAGATTGCGTATGAGTATTTGCCTAAGGTTACAGACAGAGGGTTGTTAAGAGCTCTTGAGATAATACCTCGGTTGCACAGGAACAGCCAGAACAGGGCAACAAAGCAGATCTGAAGCCATACCCCATCCAGTGCCCAGCGGGTAAGCTCAGGGAACCAGGTCTGAGCGGTCAGAGTTGCAATCTGATCTGGTGGCACAGTAAGTCCCTCTGGGGTAGGAATTCCGGTTGAACCTCCGAAAAGGCTGATAACGATTGTTAAAAGCAGAACCGCCTCAAGCGCACTAACCCCAGGATGTACCTTTGTCTGTGTCTCTGGCTTTCTGTCTGCGGTATATGATTTCCATACCTCACAGAGCAGGATGCCGAAACCGATGTAGGCAAAACCTCTTACCATAGGGAAGATGAAAGGCACGACGATAAATACACGTCTTGAATACATGTAGAAGCAGATAAAGGTAATGGTACCGATTGCCAGAAGAGCCTTGTCATGACCTAATGCTTTGAAAATACAGAAATAAATTACAGATACAAAGAACAGGGCATTTGCAAACCAGGCTACATACAGGATGGTTGCATCAGGACCGAAGTGATGGGTATTCCAGTCTAAAAGCAGCAGAGAGTTGAAGATGTTGACGGACAGCGGATACTGCATGATGTCAAAACCGGCTGCAATATAGCCTACTATGGTCAGGGCAATAATGAATGGTGCCAGACGTAGCCACTTTCTTAATGCAAAGTGAAGCACGGTCTCCTCTGTTCTTACCTTGTAGAACAGGAAAAAGCCAGACATCAGGAAGAACATCTCCACAGCCTGCCAGCCGGAGGTCCATTTTACAAGCCAGGAGAACTGCTCGGCCCCTGACAGGTTCAGGTAGGCGATATGTACACCTACTACGGCCCAGATTAAAAGAAAGCGTAAAAATTCGAGGTTTTTAAAGCCTCTTTCACTGTATTTTCTCATTTGTTATCTCGATAATCTTTGTTTTTATGAATGTTTGCTGGTTAAGAAAATTGTCGGGAGATTGTATATGAAAACGTTTACATTCAGTGTTATTCAGATCACACATTATTAAACTGCCAAAAAAATTGCCTAACTGAAAATACAGCTTGAAAGCCACTTTTGGTCAAAATAGACTACAATGTCTCTCGGTATTCAGAACGATTTAACAATGGTCAGCCAACGGCTGCACCTGGCAGATTTTTATGGAATTTCTAACAGAACACGGCCTGGAACTTTTTACTACCTTTTTAGGCCTGATTTATCTTTACTATGAGTACAAAGCCTCTATCTGGCTGTGGCTTTTAGGTATCATCATGCCGATGATTGATATCTACCTGTTTGCTACCAGCGGCATGTATGCCTATGCCTTCATTTCCTTTGTATTCGTGCTGGTTGCAGTTTACGGTGTACTAAACTGGAAGTTTGGCGGAAAGGGACATACCGAGCGTCTTATTACTCATATGACGTTTAAAAAGATTGTCCGTTATCTTCTGGCGACAGCTGTTATTTTTGGAATTACTTATCAGGTACTTGTCACCTTTACCGACAGTGAGGTTCCTGTAATGGACAGCTTTACCACAGCTGCCTCCTTTGTCGGTGTATTTGCGCTGGCCTATAAATATGTGGAGCAGTGGCTCGTATGGATTGTGGTGGATATTATTTCGGTGATTCTCTTTATCCATCAGGGCCTGCCTTTTAGAGCCGCACTTTATGCATTTTATGTGTTTGTAGCAATTCAGGGATATCGTAAATGGAACAGCATGGCAGTAACATTCCGGTAATTCTGGCAAACGGTGATTTTCCAACCCACAGAATTCCTCTGGGCATCCTAAAGAATGCCGACTATCTGGTCTGTACCGATGGCTCCTTAAATGCGCTTTTAAGATTTAAAAAGGAGCATTTATCCGATCTCAGCATTGTGGAACTTGAACCTTCTGCTGTGGTTGGAGACGGAGACTCTCTGTCAGATGAGCTGAAGGAAAAGTATTCTCATATCTATGTCGAATACGCAGAGCAGGATTACAACGACCTCACCAAGGCTACCCGTTTCTGTATAGAAAAGGGCTACTCTGAGATTAACTATCTTGGAATCAGCGGCAAGCGTGATGATCATGCCATGGCCAATGTCTCTCTTTTAGTCTGGTATCTTAAGAACTTTAAGCTTAAGGTTAAGGCCTATACAGATCATGGGGTCTTTATTCCCTGCTGTGGTGACTGTACTTTCAACGCTCAGAAGGGAACTCAGGTAAGTATCTTTAATTTCGGAGCAAAAGGTCTTAAGAGTACAAATCTCAAATGGGATATCTACGATTTTGATGAGCTCTGGCAGGGAACCTTGAATGAGGTGACCTCTGAATCCTTCTCCATTAAGGCTGAAGGATACTATCTGGTGTTTCTGAACTATTAGGCTTGGCTTTATGATCTCACGAAATAATCTCACCACTCTCTGCTATCTTGAACAGAACGGCTGCTATCTGATGCTGCATCGAACCAAAAAGGAAAAGGATATCAATAAGGACAAGTGGATCGGGATCGGTGGACATCTTGAAGAAGGAGAATCTCCTGAGGAATGTCTTGTCCGTGAGATGAGGGAGGAGACCGGTGTGACTCCTCTGTCACCAAAGCTTCGTGGAATCATCACCTTTGTCTCGGACAGATACGGAACTGAGTATATGTTCCTGTATTCAGCCGAAGCTTATCAGGGGAAGCTAAGCTCTGACTGTCCTGAAGGTGACCTTCAATGGGTTGAAAAGGATAGAATTTTCTCTCTGCCTCTGTGGGAAGGAGATAAGATTTTTTTACGACTCATGTCTGAAAATCACCCATTTTTCTCTCTGAAACTCTCATATCAGGGGGATAATCTTGTCTATGCGGCCTTAGACGGAGGGGAGCTTAAGCTTTAACCTGTCTTAGGTCTTCAGTTATTCACAAAGAGAGGTTCTCATGCTTAAGGTTTACTGCTATGAAAGATGTACCACCTGTAAAAAGGCTCTAAATGGCTGGATGATCATGGCGTAGTCTATGAGTCTGTCGACATCAAGACAGAGCATCCTGACGAGAAGACTATCAGAGAGCTTCATCTAAAAAGCGGTCTGCCTTTAAAACGCTTTTTCAACACCAGCGGTCTTCTGTACAAGTCCCTTGAGCTCTCTAAAAAACTCCCCTCAATGCCTGAGGCTGAACAGTACAGACTGCTCTCTTCCGACGGTATGCTGGTAAAGCGACCTCTGGTAGTAACCACGGATTCTGTGTTGGTAGGCTTCAAAGAGCCTGAATGGCAGGTTCTTCTGAAAAAATAGTCTATACCGGTCTTCTGAAGTATGAAGAGACACCGGTATTCTGGAGGATAAGTGAAAGGTTATGACGTTATAGGTGATGTTCACGGCTGTTATGATGAACTGTGTGAGCTTCTGGATAAGATAGGGGAATCCTCCGAGCGTAAGCTTATATTTGTGGGTGATCTAATTGACCGCGGTCCTAAACAGAAGGAAAGTGTCACTCTGGTTCGAAAGCTTGTGGAGCAGAACAAAGCTCTGTGTATCATGGGTAACCACGAATATAACGCCATTCTTAAACGTCTTAATCTGCGACTGAAAAATGATCGCTTTTCTCTGCCTTTCTGTGACTTTGTAAATACTGACAGGGATTTCTACTATGACTCCATTGAGTGGATGAAGACTCTACCTCTGTGGCTTGATCTTCCGTCCCTAGGTGTAGTTCATGCCTGCTGGAATTCCCGCCTGATGAGAATTCTGGCTTCCTACCTTGACTCAGAGCATCGGGTTAAGGATGATTCCTTCTTTGCTGCTTCTTCTAAGAATGCCTCAGGCTGTACTGTCACCAAAATAGCGGATGCAGCCGAGATTATTCTCAAAGGTACAGAACTGAGTCTGCCTGAGGGGGAGTATTTTGTGGATAAGGACGGTAAATCCCGCAAGGAAATCAGATATAAATGGTGGCAGAGTGTAACCGAGGAGACCCGTTACTGCGATATTGCCCTAAGTGTTGGCGATGCTGAAATTACCGATAAAAAACTGGGGCAGATTAAAGGCTGGATCGGCAAGGAGCCTCCAAAGCTTATTGTTGTCGGTCATTACTGGCTACGCAGCCGTTCACCAGACTCAGTTACCCTTGAGGATGCAAGCTTTTCTGACAAGGTATTGTGCAGTGATTTTTCCTGCGTGAAACAGGGAAGACTTGCAGCCATCAGAGTTGATCTGAATTCTGATGACAGTGTAGGTGGCGTGTCTGTGGAAAGTGTGGCTTCAAGAGAGTTTTAACTCATAAATCTGCATAAATTTCACGATTTAAGAGGATTTTCCGTTATTTCTCCTCAATCTGAAAAGAAAAAACATTTCATCCAACATAAAAAAGCTCTTTTTCTGTTTTCTTTAAATTTACATACCCAGGTCCTTAAGAGTTTTTTCTTTTAAAGCCTGGTTGGTTCACGATCTGCCACAAAAGTAATGGCAGATCTTTAATTAACAATCGATCTCGC
>NZ_CACVSS010000095.1:0-6504 GCF_902756765.1 uncultured Succinivibrio sp.
CTCCTTTGAGGTCTTAGGACCGTATGAAGGCATAACCATGTGATTAGCTCTTAAAAGGTATGCGTATTTTGAGAGCTTGTTGACATCAAGAGTATCAATTCTGCGTTCTAACGTATTTTCCTGATCGAAGGGAACTGCATAGATCTCGGTTTCCTCAACATTTAAAGTGACCTGAGCATAGGAGCAGGGGATTATGACACCCAGAACAGCTGCGTTTAAAAGTGTGGCTTTAGGAAACAATTCTTTTACCTGTCAGCTTGCTAAAGCTTCTTTTACTGAATTCAGATCTGGCTTAATCTCTAAAATAAGATCAAAACCTGAAATCTTGAAAACCTCTGAAACATTTTCAGAAAGACCACATAAAAACATTTTTTTACTGGTATTTTTACAGCTTTTTGCTGTCTTTAAAAAGACTCGAAGTCCTGCTGAACTAATGTATTCAAGTCCTGCAAGATCAAAGATTAGAGAATTGGTATTATCATTCTGTGTTAAGGGATTAACCTTTTCTTCAAGAGATTCTGAGCTTAACGCATCCAGTCTTCCGTTCAAGCTGATGATTTCGGTTCCTGTCATTGAACTGTCATTCAGATGGATTTCCATTTTTATTCCTTATGTTAGATGTTGCTTGCAATTATTCTATCAAACTTTTCCTCTTCTCCTCGCCCTTATTTTCATAGTGATTCATGAATTTGCTTTTTCAGTACTTAAAAAAATTACGGTTTTTTAGAGTTGTGAATGTCTACAGAATATGTATGCTTTAGATTTTTTATACTTCACCATAAGTTGTGGCTCATTTTTTTTGTGAAAAATGTTACCCTCGTCATAAGAACTTAATATTTTATTGTAGTTGCATAATTACCATAATTTTTGTTCTACAATATAGGTAGAGATACGGAATGGTATTTCTGTAAGGAGATAATGTTGTAGAACAATAAAGAGGCATATGCTGAACTTCTTAATAAGTTCTGAAATGAGACATGTTGAAAGAATGAATCAGACAAAAAACAAGATTGATGTTGTTAAAGTAGGTGGACATAACATCAATAACGATATATTTGCATAAAAATAAATAGCAGTGATTGCGGGTATCTTTATTCTCCTCAAAAAAGATACCCAAATCACGTTGATCTGAATATTTCAAACTAAACTTAAAAATAGCTTTCTTTCTTTTGGGAAACACTCATACAAGGACTCTTCTGCAATTCCAATCTGTTTAAGCTGAGTGCCGGTATGTTCCCCTCAAATCTATTCTGGGGAAATAAATATAGCTCAGAATACGAGCATAAATCGATAAAGAATTAAAACAGAATAAGTGTTGTTTTACGATGTTGAATTGAATGAAAAGATGGTGATGCAATTATGAATGCACAAGAGCTTATCAAAGAACTCGGCTCTAATCTTGGTTTGGAGCTTGAATTTTCAGAAGAACATACCTGTGCACTGAAATTTGGTGAAGTGACAGTGTTTTTTGAGGAATATGAGGACAAGCTCTACCTTATCTGTGAATTAGGCTCTTCTGTTGGTAAGGAAGATTTATTTCCACATCTGCTTTCTGAAAACTATCTGGGCAGAGCCACTGCAAACGCGGTACTGAGTCACGATGAGATCAAAAGCGAATTTATGCTCCATCTTATTCTCCAGCAGAATATAACCTATCAACAGTTTGAGAGAATTCTGGATAATTTTGTTTATACCGCGAAAAAATACAAAAATAAGCTGACCTCTGAAAACATGACAGAGATAGAACATGAGGACAATCTACTTCAGGCCGCTGTTTTAAAAGCCTGACTTTATGATGAGCTTAAGAGCATTTAAAAGAGGAACATGATATGACAGATGTTAATAACCGTATTGTTCAGCCACATCAGGGCAATCAGAATCTTAACAATGTGAATAATCAGGTGCCAGTTCAAAACGGTAATGTACCAGCTGGTCTCCGTAATGCTCAGGTAGGAAATGCCGGTAATCGCAGAATAGTTCCTCAGGGAGCCAATCAGGCCCAGGGGCAGCAGAATCTTGCCAATGCCCAGCAGGTAAATAACCCTGCACCTATGGTTAATCAGAAAAAAAATGGAGCCTATATAGCATCTGTTCTTCAGTCAAAAAAATTTAAGCTCTCTATGCTTCCAGACAGTTTTTCCAGGCTCATCAAAGATACAATTTCGTCTGCAAAAGAGGAACATGTTAGAAGAAGAAATTTGTTCAAGTGTTCGGACTCAGAACTTAAAGAATTCTTAGGAGAAGAGCTGTTCAGTCAGTTTATAGACGAAATTAAAAATCTTCCGGAAGAAGGGCTTTTGGATATTATGTCCTCTATATTGGGAAAATACTCTCAAAAAGCTGTTGCTAATGCAGAAGTTAGCTTTTTTGTTGATGAGCTTTCTGATAAAAACAAACAACACTTGGGTGTGAAAGATATTCCTAGAGTTGTCCGTGATCTGCAAAAAAATGAAGATTTTTCTAAAGATCTGAAGAACTGTTTTACTAAAGCTCAATTTGATGAATTATTTACCAAACATCTGAACCTCATAAACGAAAAAAATGCCTATTATGACAGCCTGAAGGCTTCAGTTAATGTCTTCAAGGAAAAGGCTATTCTTCGCTTATCCGAGCTTACGGGAATTCCATTGGAGGTTTTAAAGAATTCTTGTGAGCTTAAGTCCTTAACAGCAAAACTCGAAGTTGAGCAGATCCTTTATCAGGCAGGAGAAAAACAGGGTAATTTTGAGGACAGTTTTAACAATCTGGTCAGAGATTTTGTCGACAGTAAAAATCAATTGCTGCAGGACCTTAAACAGTCTGGTCTGAGTCAGGAAAAAACGACTCAGCTAACAATGCTGCTTATTGAGCATGACCTGCCTGAGGGAGTTACACTTGATTCAGTCTTGTCTCATGGGCAGGGAGGCATAGGTGCTCTGCTGAACAGTTCCGTAAATCCTCCTGAAGGCTTTACCAAACCATCAGCTGCTCAACTGCAGGAAGAACTTAAAAAGACCTGTAATATCATTGACTCTATGTATCAGCAGGATCTTGGTGAAGGTAAGTGGAAGGAGCTTACCAAAGAGCAGCAGTCTCTCCTGCGTGATCTGACTACTCTGGTAATGTTTGACAAAACTCCTGGGCTTGAAGCTGGACTTGCAGTCAATAACGACTTAGTGTCGGCATTTAATAAAATGGCTGACGCTCCTGAAAAGCATTTGTTTGAACAAGCTCTGCAGAACAGTGGAGCTAACCTAATAGCTCTACTTGACAAAGATGAATCCGATAAAATGCCTGTGGCCTTAAAAATAGGGATTATGACAGCCTTTGAGGAGGTTACCAAACTTTTTGGGGAGAATTCATTAAAAAAAGCTTCTCCATTGATGTTTTATGACCAAATCTTAAATAAAAATTTAGCGGTAAAACTTAAAGAGAAGCTGCAAGCGAAATCTGTTGCTGCAAATGGGCAGAATCAAAATGTTCTATATGACAATCTGTCTATTCATGATATTGCCAAAGAACTCATTCTTGAATCTTTAAAAAACAACACTCTTCGGGATACGGTTTTAGATATTTGCAAGGAACAGCATAATCTGACGCTCAGTTCTCTTCCAACGGATGAGCGATTAAAGAATGAGATGATTTCTAAGTTAAATAGTCTCAAGAACTTTACTCCAGATTTACAAAAATTAAACAGCAAAACTGAGATTGAGAATTATATTAAACACAATGAGCAGTGTCTGCAGGAAATTGGCCTCATAGTACAAACTCATCTGGCTGCTAGAAACACCTTCAATAATATATTTGAAGCCATGATTGCAGCTCAGAATATCTCTGATATTTCTAGAACTAGAATATATAAAGCTAATTTTGATGCTTATGATGAAACTCGTAAAACATTATTAGATGCCTATATAAATCTTCCTGCACAGGAGCGACCTGCAGTAGATAGCGATGAGTTTAAAGCTTTTATCGAAGATAAACTAGGACAAATCATCTCCCCTAGAGTTGAAGCTCTCAAACTGCTGAACAAATCAGGGCTCTCTGAGACTCAAAAGGTAAAATATACCGATATGATACTTGCCGGTAAACAGCCTGATCAGTTTGGTACTGTGTTAAAGTTTGCAACACAGTTTGCCCATTTGTATGATCCTAAAGCTCTGCAGGTAATACTTGAGCCTGTAACACACGGTAAAACTGTTAATGAGACTAAACTTCTTAAGGCTTTATCTGAGTTTGAAAAAACTCTCATCAATGCTCTTCCTCCACAGCTTGATCTGAATGGAGCAAATCTTACTGATGCGCAGAAGAACCAGCTCTCTCTCATCAAAGATATGGTTCGTCAGCAGATCTTCAATGAAAACCCTGAGTTTGGTCAGCTTATGGCTCAGATTCCTGTTGCAACACTCAGCAAGCTCAATGAGTCAAACAAAGAGCTGCTTTCTTTAGTAAATACCGGCCGTGCGGTATATGCATCTAAATGGATGTCTCAGGAAAGATGTGATGCTATTCGTAACGGTCATGAGCTATCGAACAGGAATCTTGAGTTGGTCTTAAAGCATGGTCCAACGCTTTTTGACACCTTTAAGAAGGATCTTGATCCAAAACTACATTATTTTTTACGACAGTTCATTGGCTCTGTCTGTTTCACTGAGCATTCTCTTGATAAGATTGAGAATGAACTAAGAAAATTACTCAAACATTCAAAACACTGGAAGGAATTTACCTTTGATACCTGTCCTCCAGGTTTAAAGGCATACCTGAAAAATGCTTATAAGGGAATGTTGGATGAATGTATGAATCCTGATTTCAAGGATCATACAAATTATTTTAACAATGTATTTGGTAGGGACGTTTGCCGCAGTGCCGTAACTCTGCAGGGGAATACGTATTATTATTCTGATGCTAAAGACTTTGATCCTTTGTTAACCAAAATTCTGCTTAAAGGTCGTAACTTAGATGACCTTTCTCCTCAGGAGAAACTTCGTCTAAATAAACAGAAACTCGGTATCACCACACTTCTGCATCAGGGTACCTATGCTGTAGGTCACTTTACAATGTTTCAAACAAGATTTAATGAGAATGTGGATGGAGCAAATGTCATTATCAACACTGAGGAAGGTCAGCAGTTTGGTAATGGTTCTTTAAGTGACATCGGTATAGAGTTAAGTGAAGATGGAAAAAGCTGTATTCTGACTTATAGGAGAAAACACGAGATTAACGGCAGCTCTATGAGCAGAGATTATAATGGCAATGCCATTCCTGCTGCTGACAATGTGGAATTTTGCTACAGAATCAATCTTAATTTTGAAGGGGATGAGCCGGAGATCTCTGATGCCAGCCTGTATCAACTTTTCGCAGGTTCAACCGAGAAAAAGTACTAATTGAACGGATTATGCCTAAGAGAGGGACAATATTATTGCTCCTCTCTTTTTTTTTGATTGTTTGAAAAGATAATATTCCTATTTTTTTTCAGCAGGATAATTCAAAAGTTCCATGTTTTGACCGTAAATCAGGCATTCATACAATAAAAGCTCCAAAATTGGTAATGTATAATTCAAATCACAATTTTAGCAACATAATAGTGCAAGCGCCTATGTTTTCTTTGATTATCAAGCCTTTTTTACGTATCATAAGCTCATGCAAGAGTGTTGTATTTTTGCTCTACTGTAGTGCATGAACACTCTTTAACTGATTTCTGGAGATAGAGATGGAAAAGAAAAAGTCATTTGGACTGGCCTGGATGATGCTTCTGGGTTTGGTTCTTGGTACTGTTTTCGGTACATTTATAAGTGAAAGTTTTGCAACAGATTACATTAAGCCTTTTGGTGATCTGTTCATCAGACTGATTCGTATGGTTGTGGTTCCTCTGGTATTTGCAACCATTATTTCTGGCGTTGCCGGTATCGCAGATATCTCAAAGCTAGGTCGTGTTGCGGTTAAGACTCTTCTGGTTTATGCCTGCACTACCGGTGTTGCAGTTATCTTCGGTCTTATCATTGCTCAGGTTGTTCATCCTGGTACCGGTCTTAACTTCTCAACTGAAGGTTTAACCATCAATGAAGTTAAGGCTCCAGCTCTTAAGGATACTCTTTTAAACATTGTTCCTATGAATCCATTTGATGCTCTGTCAAAGGGCTCAATGCTGCAGATTATCTTCTTTGCAGTTTTCTTTGGTTTCATTCTGGCTTCAATGGGTGAGAAGGGCAAGAGTCTGCAGGGATTCTTTGAAGGTGTTGGCGAAGTCATGATTAAGATGACCAACGCTGTTATGCATTATGCTCCTATCGGTGTATTTGCTCTGATTGCTTTCACTGTAAGTAAGCACGGTCTTGCTGTACTGCTTCCTCTGTTAAAGCTGGTTCTGTGTTCATTTGTTGCAACCGCTTTATTCTTCGTGGTGGTTTATATTCCAGTTGTACGCGTTTATGTAGGTCTTCCTTTAAAGCGCTTCTTCAAGGATATTGCAGAGCCTTGGATTATCGGTTTCACCGCCTGTTCATCAGCTGCAGCTTTAGCATCAAA
>NZ_CACVSS010000096.1:0-6503 GCF_902756765.1 uncultured Succinivibrio sp.
TGAGCAGTCGAATCTTGTCAGATTTGGATTTTCCTCTGTTATTGATGCTTCAAGATCTTCAAGCTTCTGATAAATCAGAGCATCAGCATCAATTGCCTTACATATTTCCTCATTGGTTCGACCGTAGGCAATCAGTTCCTTAGATGTTGGCATATCAATACCGTATATATTTGGATAACGGATCTCTGGTGATGCAGAAGCAAAGTAGACCTTATTGGCACCTGCTTCTCTTGCCATCTGAACAATCTGCAGAGAGGTTGTTCCACGAACGATAGAATCATCGACTAAAAGCACATTCTTTCCTGCGAACTCTGATGGAATAGGATTCAGCTTGTTGCGAACTGATTTCTTACGTTCCTTCTGTCCAGGCATAATAAAGGTTCTTCCAACATAGCGGTTCTTTACATAGCCCTGTCTGTATGGAACACCAAGAGTTCTGGCAATCTGGACTGCGATATCAATTGAGGTGTCAGGAATGGGAATAACCACATCAATCTTTAGGTCCTGATGCTCATGCTTGATCTGTTCTGCCAGCTTGGTGCCCATACGTACACGGGTAGCGTATACGGAAGCGCCGTCAATAACAGAATCAGGACGGGCAAAGTATACATATTCAAAAATACATGAATTTAAAACAGGATCTTTAGCGCAGATACGTGAGTGCAGCTCGCCATCCTTAGTAATCAGAAGAGCTTCACCTGGTTTTACATCACGAATCATCTTAAAACCGATAACATCCAGAGCAACGCTCTCAGAAGCTACCATATACTGTGATTTTCCGTTTTCATCCTTCTTCTCGCCTAAGACTAAAGGACGAATACCATATGGATCACGGAAAGCAATCATTCCAATGCCAAGTACAACACTGACAACAGAGAAGCCTCCTTTGATCTCCTCGTATACACCTGAAATAGCATCAAAGATATCATCATGGGTAGGAATATCTTTGTTGATTTTGGAAATTTTCCAAGCGAGGATGTTTAAAAGGACTTCGGAATCTGATTGGGTGTTTACGTGACGGTGAGCTTTTTTACACTTTTCTTTTAATTCTTTGGAATTGATGAGGTTGCCGTTATGGGCGAGGGCAATGCCGTATGGGGAATTAACATAGAAAGGCTGAGCTTCAGCAGCTGAGGATGAGCCTGCGGTCGGATACCTTGTATGGCCTATTCCGATGTTTCCCGTCAGTCTCAGCATATGTCGCTGTTGAAAGACCTCCGTTACCATACCGTTCGATTTTCTCTGATGAAAGTTATCATCCTCATCAACGGTAATTATGCCCGCCGCATCTTGGCCACGATGCTGCAAGACCTGTAAAGCGTTATATAGTTTTAAATTGACAGGAGAAGTACCTACGATACCAACTACGCCACACATTTAATTTATGCTCCGGTTTCAGTTGTTCCCATATAAATGAAGAACCAGTTAACGATTCGTTGTAATTCAGGTATAAACAAAGAGTCCTTATACCATGGATAATCCTGGATAAAAGAAAGGATATGTAGTTTGCCCAAGATTTGAACCAGTGCAAGAACAGCACTGACGATAAGAATACCTCGTACAACACCAAAAGCTATACCAAGAAGTCTGTCAAAACCAGAAAGTCCAGCCTTTTTCACTAAAGAACTTATTATTGTTGAAAGAAAACCAAGAATAATAAGACTTCCGATGAAAAGAACAATACTTGCTATTGCTTTTCTTGTCAGAGGATCATTAGAGAAAGTGATTAGAGATGCAACCTTTTCATAAAAGCGACTAGCGATTATGAAGGCTGCAACCCAGGAAAAGATTGAAGAGGCTTCTTTTACAAAGCCTCTGAAAACAGACATGATGGCTGATAAGCCAACCACGCCTAAAATTACCCAGTCAAGAGCGGTAAGTACTGCCATTATTTGGTCTCAGCAGAAATAACTTCCAAACCACCTAGATATTTACGTAATACCTTAGGAACTGTTACAGAACCGTCTGCATTCTGGTAGTTCTCTAAAACAGCAACCAGGGTACGGCCAACAGCTAAACCAGAACCATTTAAGGTATGAAGAAGCTCAACCTTGCCGTCCTTACGACGAACTCGAGCCTGCATACGACGAGCCTGGAAATCAACACAGTTAGAACAAGAAGAAATCTCACGATAGCAGTTCTGAGCTGGCAGCCAAACCTCAATATCGTAGGTCTTAGCAGAACCGAATCCCATATCACCTGTACATAGAGCAACAACGTGATAAGGAATCTCTAAAGCCTGAAGAACAGCTTCGGCATCAGCAGTCAGCTGCTCTAGTGCCTGCCATGAATCCTCAGGTTTAACGATCTGAACCATCTCAACCTTGTCGAACTGATGCATACGAATCAGACCGCGGGTATCACGACCAGCAGAGCCTGCCTCAGATCTGAAGCATGGAGTATGAGCTGTAATCTTAATAGGTAAATCCTGCTCAGGAATAATCTCATCACGAACCATGTTAGTTAGAGGAACTTCTGCGGTTGGAATAAGACAGAAGTGATGATTTACACCGTCACCGTCGCAGTCACCATCTAGGTTGGTATGGAATAAATCCTCTGCGAACTTAGGCATCTGACCAGTACCGTACAGTGAATCCATATTAACAAGGTATGGAGTATAGATTTCGGTATAGCCCTGTTCTTCATGAAGATCCAGCATTAACTGAACCAGAGCTCTGTGAAGCTTGCAGATTGCGCCTTTCATAAAAGCAAAACGTGCACCTGAAACTTTTCTAGCAGTCTCAAAATCAAGCATGCCAAGGCCTTCACCAATAGCAACGTGATCCTTAACCTCAAAATCAAACTGACGAGGAGTTCCCCACTTTCTTACTTCCACATTGGCGGTTTCATCTGGTCCGATTGGGCAGGACTGATCTGGAAGATTAGGGATTGTTAAAGCAATATCATTTAATTGCTTTAATACTTCATCCTGTTTTACCTTAACTGAGGAAAGCTCTTCACCAATTGCAGCAACCTTAGCCTTAATCTCGGCAACATCCTGTCCTGCCTTGATGGCCTGACCGATACTCTTGGATAAGGAGTTACGCTGAGCCTGTAGGTCCTGAGTCTTAGTCATGTACTCTTTGCGTAATGACTCTAGCTGGTTAATCTTTTCTACGTCTAATTTGTAGTTACGAGTTGCAAGGCGCTGAGCTGCCTCTTCAATATCAGCGCGTAAATATCTTGAATCTAGCATGAATAAACGCCACAGTTATAGTAAACAAAAAATCTTATATCCTAAGTTCCTCATGAGAGAGGACATTATCTTTATTTTTATCGTCTAGAGAATTGATTGAAAAAGAATTAACTCAGAAAACGAAAGGAATTAAACCTGTACTTATAACAATCAGAGTGTGTTATTTCTCGACTAAAACGATCGTAATGAGACTTTGATTGCAAATTTTACGGCGCTAATTTTAACATAATCAGTAAAAAGTTGCTTAAAAAACTGTATTGAAAAATGCTATCGCACCGATACAAGCTCAAAAAGCAATCCGCTGTGAGAATGTTTTACAAACAGAGCTGACTTTTTTTGTTGATGGTGATTAATAGTAAATAACACTTTGAAATCAGATATGAATACAGAAAAATCAAATTATCTGTGGGTTACTTTTTTTCCGACAAATCCATCAGGATAACGTTTATCCTGTTCGACTGCATCACGCTGTCTTAGGTACTCGATCTTTTTGGTATATGTTACCTCCGCCCCTCTGTTGGAAGGATGATAATATACAGTACCAGTGAGCTCTTCAGGGAAGAAACTCTCTCCTGCAGCATAGGCTCCTTCATAATCATGCGCATAGCGATAGCCTTTTTTATACCCCATATCTTCCATAAGTTTTGTAGGAGCATTTCTAAGATAAATGGGAACTTCAAGATCACCATGAGCCCTGGCATCTTCACGAGCCTTGCCGAAAGCTTCATAAAGATGATTGCTCTTAGGTGCTAACGCACAGTAGACAGTAGCCTCTGCAATAGCTCTTTCCCCTTCGGCAGGGCCGACACGCTCAAAGATATCCCAGGCATTAAGACACACAGTCATCGCTCTTGGATCTGCAAGGCCGATATCCTCCGTGGCAATAGCAAGCAGACGTCTTGCTACATAAAGAGGATCACCTCCGGCTTCGAGGATTCTTGAATACCAGTACAGAGCGGCATCCGCGGCACTGCCTCGAACCGACTTATGAAAAGCGGAGATAAGTTCGTAATAGGCATCACCGTTCTTGTCATAGTTAATCAGCTTACGACCGGCTACGGCCCCAACCATGGCCAGGGTTAAAATCTTGCCGCCTTCTTTATATGGGGCTGCAAGATCGGAAGACATCTCCAGAATATTCAGAAGATATCTTGCATCTCCGCCTGCAAGATCAACTATAGCTTTCTCAACGCCATCAGCTAAATGAAGCTCTTCTTTTTTTAGTCCGCGCTCAGAATTCAGGGCATATTGAATCAGAGCCCTTGACTCTTCCTCGTTAAGTTTCTGCAGTACATAGACTCTGGCTCGGGATAACAATGCAGAATTTAGAGAAAAGGAAGGATTCTCTGTAGTGGCACCTATGAATGTAATGGTTCCGTTTTCGATATGAGGAAGAAATGCATCCTGCTGAGTCTTGTTGAAACGATGAACCTCATCTACAAATAACAAGGTTTTTACCCCCCGCTGCTTTCTCAACAAAGCTCTATCCACAGCTTCCCTGATATCCTTGATACCAGAGGTTACAGCAGGAATCTGTTCAAAATATGCATTACAGGATTTAGCAAAAAGCAGAGCTAAAGTAGTCTTGCCAACACCAGGAGGGCCCCAAAGCACCATGGAATAGCACTGCCCTTTATCTAAAAGAGCTCTTAAAGGACGTCCCTTAGCAATAAGGTGACTCTGACCTATGTATTCATCAACAGATTGAGGTCTCAATCTAGAAGCTAATGGAGCAAAAGCATCGAGCTGTTCAGAACTCGCCAAAGAATCCTTATCTTTCTGCTCTTGTTCTATTGCTGCAAAAAGGTCAGTTTGATTTGCGCTCATCGTCTATCTGTGCATCCTCTGGAATACTGTATGAAAATGCATTATTCTCAACTGTATATTTAATGCCGCTCAGATTGTATGTGTTGATATTTCCATCCATAAGACTGATTGAAATTGAGCTTATATCATCTCCGTTAAACTTTAATGACAACTCTTTTATATCAGCCTTTTTCTTTGGAACAAGTCTGTATACTCCTGACTCTTTGGTAACCTTGTACTGATTCCAGATATCTGCACGATTTGAAGTCAAAAGAAGAAATGGAGAAGTATACAGATCCTTTTTATCAAAAATAGTAACCTGGTTGATAAAAGGATCATAGAAGTACACATCCTTTCCTTTAGTAAAAAGAACCTGTTCATCCGGAGATAAGGTGTGCATCATCAGAGAATCCGGTTTTTTTATAGACAAGGTACCCTCGGCAGAAGAAACCACCTCTCCGTTTGATTTGGTTACCTGCTGATTAAACGCAGCAGACATTGAAGTGTGTTTAGCAAATATTTGCTGTAGCTCTGAAATAGCATCAGCATAAACAGAAAAACATAAAAATACAGCAGAAGCTGATAGCAGTTTTAATAAAAGTGTCTTATTCATCTTCATTAGTTACAGGATATTTCCCTTTGCGTCAATAATACCTTCATTCTGAAGCTGACGGTGAATTCTCTTTGCTCTATTGTAGCCTACAGCATGTGTAGTCTGAATCTCAGAAATTGAAAGCCTGGTGGTATTACCAAGGTCATTTCTAATCCAGTCAACGATAGCATCAAACTTGGCGTCAACAGAACCTGCTGAGCCACCATCATTGGCATTTACTGTCTCCTCAGCCTCTTCCTCATCAATGAACTCGGTAACGCCCTCCACGTACTCAGGATCACCTGCTCTGTCAATCCAAGCCTGAACAACAGCATGAACGTCATCGTTACTTGCATAAGGTCCATGTGCTCGGAAAGACTGGGTATTATTCAGCTTCTGGTATTTAACAATCATGTCACCGTTACCTAAAAGATTCTCGGCTCCATTCTCGTCCAGAATAATTCTTGATTCCTGAGAATTCTGAACGGTATAGGCTATTCTTGATGGCATATTGGCACGGATAGGTCCGGTCACAATTTCAGCACGAGGAGTCTGAGTAGCAAGAATCAGGTGAATACCAGCTGCACGAGCCTTTGCTGCAAGACGGCCAATCATAGCCTCAGGGCTGTTACCTCCCTTTTTGCCTACACTTGCAACAGCCATTAAATCAGCAAACTCGTCAATAACCAGCACGATATATGGAACTGGTCTTAACTCAGGACACTCTCCGCCCATATCGGCAGTCCATATAGGATCAAATACTTTATTACCCTTAGCATTCTCTGAACGGATAAGTTTGTTTACCTGATGAATGTTGGATACATTCATCATTGAAATCAGTTTATATCTTCTCTCCTGCTCTTTAATCAGCCATGCCAGAGCTGCAGAGGTTGACTCAGGATCAGTAAT